>JBCCGX010000126.1:0-13587 GCA_039029035.1 Acidobacteriota bacterium
CCATGCCTGGGGCACCGCATGGCGCCGCGTTAGCAGCGACTCACCGACGGTTTGCCTCGACCCAGGTCCTTACATCGTCTGGGCTGGATCTGATCGCTAGATCGGCCAGCCTGCTCCCCAGGAGAAGTAATTGGTGGGCCGTACAGGTCTCGAACCTGTGACCCGCGGATTAAAAGTCCGCTGCTCTACCAACTGAGCTAACGGCCCCACCAGGCGACGATTATAACCGATTCGGCGACCCGCGTCCTATCACGACGGATCTACCTTGCGGCCCCCGACCTGAGCCTGACGGCCTGGCGTAGTGCCAAGATCACCAACAGGCTCGTCGGCGAAGAGATCTACGACACCAGTGATTGCTGTTCATTCCTTGGCTGGGAGGCCTGGGGCGGTGCGGCGGACCAAGGAGTTGGCCGAGGCGGCTTCGGCTCTAGCGAGGAGATCCGGAGTGGGAGACGCGAACCAGTCGACGCCGCCGCTTCGGCCCCGATCTGAGAGGCTGATCGTTAGCGCTGCATCGCTTCGAGGCCCAGTGCCTCGTCGTAGTGACAGCAGCTGAATCGCCACCAGGACTAAACCGCTGGGCCTTCGGCCTTGTCGGTGAACAAAACGCAGCCTGGCCATGACCCGAAAACATCCACAGCGGCCGCGCTTGGCGAAAGTGTGGAAGTCTTTCTTGAGGGTCCTAAGGTGTGTTGCATTTCGTTTGATCGACCAGGCAGGTTTCGGTGTATGGATCGAGCGGATCGCCTAGTTCCTGGGCCTGGATATCCGAATCCGGAGCGTCTCCGAAAAAATGCTGCAGGATGTTGCCGAAGAATTTGGGTGGATGTTGCATCGGCTGGCGACGGGAATCGTCCGGCATTAGGGAGACTTCGCTGCCGAGCGCAGGCGTTGCCTGCATGGTGACGGACGGGTTGGAGTCGATGTGGCAACTGGTGCAGAAGGTATTGGCGATAGAGGCAGGTCGCGGCTGATCGACGAAGAGTGGGCCCTCGGGAAAGAGCAGCTGAGACCTGACGCACTCGGCGGCTGTGGTGCGCCGGGTCTGACCTAGGCAGGCGTAATGATCGTGGCTGTAGAAGTCGAGAGCGGTCGTGGGATCTGCGATCGGTCGCTCACAGGCGTAGCCGGGAAATCGCTCGGCGGGCAGCAGCAGACTCGAAATCGCCTGGTGAGACGACATTGGATAGAGCAATGCTTTTTTTTCATTGCGATGGTCCGACTGGGAGTCGAGTTGTACGCCCACGAGAGTACCCCGCGCATGGTTACAGATGACCTCCGGGCTGGGCGCCCGGGCGATGATCTTGAAGTCGTCGACCCAGCCGAGAAATCCGTTGGTCGCATCACCCACCGTCACCATGCCGCTGGTCATGCGATAGAAATCCTGGATCACGTACTGGGTCTTGAGCAGGTAGCCGTCGGCGTAGACGGAGATATCCGAACCGCCGCCAAGTGCAGGTACCGAGAGCACGCTGATCGTCGACCACACCCCAGGCTCGAGCGCCAGCTCGCCGAGGGAAACGTCGAAGTGACCGTTACGACCTAGGCGCAGAGTCTGGGCATCGACCACGTCGAGCCAGTTGTTGTCCGGCAGGCTGAGCAAGCGGCGCTGTGTCGAGAGATCGCGAGGGTCGATGGAGATGCTGTAGAACCAAGGCGAGTCCTCCATGTCGCTGACCCGGCTCGCTGGCGGCGGCGGCACCAGGTATTCCAGGCGGTCGCCGCTGCCGTCGAGCCACAGGCCCTTGCCCTTATAGCCGCCAGCGGCGATCGGTTCGGCCCGCGCGCCACCGAGCACATATCCAAAAGCCGGAATGTTCCACTGCACGTTGGCAGTGAGGTTGACCCCGGAGTCTTGCAGGGCCTGGGCCACTACTGCCTCTCCAACCGAGGTCGCCGCGTTGGCGATATGGGCCGGTCGCTGGAACCCTTCGCCGGTGTAGTCGCCGGTGTAGACGAAGCCGTCTTGAAATCGGCCCTTGTCTGTCGCCGAAGGCTTGATGGAGACATTCATCGGCGAGATGATCAATGCCCGTGGATCCAGCACGTCGTCGAACGCCATCTCGTCGGTTTGGTCTTGGGTCGAAAGAGTCCAAACGACCTCCCGTGGGGTATCGGGAAGCAGGTTGGGGTTGTAGAAGAACTGATTCTGCGCCGAGTTGATGTCGGTGCGGATCGACGTGCCTACCTCGGTCCCAGGCTGGTCCAAAGGAAGGCCGGTGTAGAGCCTGATTTCCCGGTGCTGATGCTCGCCACCCTTGATGCCAAAGTCGACGGCGTTGTTGCGATTGTCGGGAGAGATCATCTTGCCCTGACTCCACAAACCGACGAAGGTGAGTCCTTCGCGTGGGAGGCGGTCGGTCACAGATTGGACCTCGGAGAGATTGGTGGGATGCAAGGGTACGGTCGGACATGGCATCAAGTCAGGCGGGCAAGTGGGGATCTGGTTGATGGAGCCGTAGGCCGGATGACTCAGAACTTCAAATTTCTCTTGTACTTGAGCGCCGTCCATGTAGTAGAGCGTGGCAGCGCCGAGCATGAACATCATGTTGTCGCCGTCGCGGCCCAGCCACGGGTAAGCGCCCCGGATCTCCTGCCCGGAGAGCAGGTTGCCCTCGTGGTCTCGCATCGGATATTTGGCGATGCCATAGTCGGCCATCAGGAAGTCACCGTGCATCTCGGAGATGCTTTTGAAAGTGCTCCACTCCGTGACATTGCACGGGTCTGCGAACTCGGGCATGACCGAATACCGCAGCTTGCCGTCGCCTTGCACCACTAGCAATCGACCGTCGCCGGAGATGTTGGGCTCGAGCACGTTCATCATATCGGTTTCGAAACTGCGAAGGCTCGCCGGATCGACCGTTGCACTGATCACTCGGGCCCGGGTCAGGGAAGGCGGATCGGCGCCGTTGACGTCGCTCGCTTTCGGATTCTCCACCACCACCTGCACGCTGGCCTCCCACAATTGATCTGGGTAGTGGAGGTCATTCTGCGACGGGGATGCGGTGTCATAGACCGTGATCAGCTTGAGGTCATAGCAGTCGTAAGTGCCCCCATTATCGAAGTTGCCTTGTGCGTCGCAAGTGAAGGGGTTGCTGACCCTGCTGGGAATATTCTGCTGCCGATTGGTTTGGGAGGTCATCGGGCTCGAGCCCCGATGCGGGTCGCAAATCGCCGAGCCTGCTTTGAACCTACCGCCCGTTGCGTTGTGGAACTCGGTATGTATGACGTCCACGCCGTAATGGTTGCCCAAGAAGCCGGTCTCATAACTGCGATCCCCTCCGGTCTGCGCCTGTGTGAGGGACGCGGAGAAGATCTCAGGGGTCTGGACTCGGAAATTGAGGTGCGGCACGCCACCAATCATGCGAAAGAAGGCCTGCACTCGACCATCGAACGACAAGGAGCGGTCTGCCGACAGGGCGGCGTGCTCCAAATGATCGACGTACTTCTTGGTGTTGACATCGATCTTGCGGCCGATGATGTCGATGGGCAGTGCGGGGGCTTCGGGCATTGCGGGTAGATTCGAAGTCCAGGGCCAGCGTTTCTCGACGCAGCCGACCGCCATGCCGCTGCTCGAGTACTCCATCGGACCAATACCGCCACGCAGATCCGAACCTTCACCTTGGCAATATTCATGCATGGCCTGCCGGCAGTTCGTCGACACCGTCGGGGATGCGAAGGAGCATCCCGGGACGAGCTGTTCGACATCTGCCGGATGCGGGGCGAAGTTGGCCACGGCCTCGCTGCGGATGCAGGTAATGTCTGTTTCGTTGGCGTTTGATTCGAGCGGACCGAATCCCATGAGCCACTCCCTGGGAGGTGGCGTGCGATGACGGCAGTAGCGATCGATGGCGACACTGCAGGCCTTGCTCGGCTCTGTCGAGTTGCACCCGGGGACCTTGGCCTGGAGGGCTGTCAGGGGCACATCCTCGACAACTTCGGCGACTTTGGCAGTCAAGCAGGTGATGTCGACATCGTTGATGTCGTCAGCATTCTGCACGCCGAAGCCGCTGACATGCCCTCTGTCGACACAGAAATCGTGGATACCGATATTGCAATTCTTGCTCGTGATGCTATCGCCGGTCGTGCACGCCGGTGATGCGGCACCAGAGCAAGCGGTCGCCAGGCATGTCCGGCTCAAGAGGTAGTGCACCGTACCGGCGTCGGTGTAGACGGCGTCGAAATCGTCTTCGGAGAACGGCTCCGCAAGGATCGCCGGGGGCAGCATCCATACCACCATGCTGACGAGAAAAAGAAAGAGATAACCGAGCTTTTCACTAAACATATCTGGATTCCTTGGGAGTGGTGAATTTTCGTGGCGCGTTGCTGATCCACTGCCTACGAGGCCCTCCTGACGAAGCTCTGCGGCCCCGGCCGAGGGGCGCCTATCCGACAATAAAGCGCAAGAGCCGTGCCAGAAGATTCATCGGAGACTCGTGCGTTCAGCCGCATGAAAGCGGCCGGTGCCGGCCAGCATCGATAGGTCGCCGGACGATTCCGGCCATCGTGGTGCTCGGAGCCAGATTTCGGCCACGCGAAGTGTGAGCCCAGCGCTTGAGTGTTGACGCGCCGGCGCCCACTCGACTCATCCGCCGGTGTTGCCGCGCAGTCCGTGGCGCGCCATGCGGCGGCGCAGCGCCTGCCGGCTTAGCCCGAGCAGAGCGGCTGCGTGGGTGAGATTGCCCTCGCAGCGACTCAAAGCTTCACGGATCAGCCGCCCTTCGATCGAGGCCAGGTCGAGGGAAGCCAGATTCCTCGGATCAAAATCATCGACGTCAGGGTGTTGCTCCGGCGCACCCGGTACATCGGATGGCCCCTCCGCGAGGTCTCCGACCGCGGACGCGAGGTCGCTCTCCACCAAGTCCCCGTCGATGACCTGGTGGAGGGGACACCGATGCACCCACCGCTCCACGGCGTGTTGGAGCTCCCGTACGTTTCCAGGCCATGCGTGTTCGGTCGCCAGGCGCATGGCTCCCTCCGTGAACCCGCGCACGTCTTTGCCCACCCGGCGCCTAGCGAGGGCCAGAAAATGAGCCACGAGGCCCGGGATGTCCTGCCGCCGTCGGCGCAGAGGCGGCAGGTCTACCACCGCTCCGGCGATGCGGTAGAAGAGGTCTCGGCGAAATCGGCCTGCCACCATAGCCGCGGCGAGGTCGGAGTGTGTAGCCGTAATGATCCGCGCCTCCAGGGGACGAGGTTGCTGGCCTAAGGGCTGGACCTGCCCTTCCTGGAGCACCCGCAGCAGCTTGGCTTGTAGCGCCGGAGGCATGTCACCGATCTCGTCCAGGAAAAGTGTGCCGCCTCGGGCCTCTACGAATCGCCCTGGCCGTTGTGACACGCCGGTGGCCACGCCGCGTCCGATACCAAAGAGCTCGGCTTCCAGCAGCTCTTCCGGAATCGCTGCGCAATTGATCGCTACAAAGCTCGCCGACGCCCGTAGCGAGGAAAGGTGAATCGTCCGCGCCACTCCCTCCTTGCCGGTCCCGGTCTCGCCGAGGAGGAGCACCGGCAGCTCGGAGTCGACCAACGGCACGACGGTCGCCAAGAGGTTCGCCATCGCCGGCGAGGTCCCGGGCAGCCACGACGGCGGGTAGATGAGCCCCGAACATTCCTCCGCTCTCGGCGCCGCTGCGCGGTCTTTGATGCTCGTCGTTTCCCGGTGGGCGCTCTCCCCGGCTTCAGTGCGCCAGGCGTCGAGACTGATCGCCAACCGGTCTTCGGCGCAGACCCTGTCGACGCGCAGAGAAAGGGCGGCGAAACGGACCCTGTCACCGACCTCGAGCCGCGAGATCTGCACGCGGCTGCCATTGACATAGGTCCCGTTCTTGCTCGCCAGGTCTTCGACCAAGAGCTCGCTGCCCTGGCGCCTCAACACGGCGTGGCGCTGCGAAATGCCAGGCACGTCGAGACAGATCGCGTTCTCCTGATGGGATCCCACCCGATTGCCGCCGTCGACGAGCAGGAAGCGATAAGTGCGGTCCCCCTGGCGACCGCGGAGGATCAGGTCCGGCTGATCACCTCGCTCCACCACGTCAGTCTGCTCCGTGCTCGAGTAGCCAAGCAGCTGCTGCTGCGGCCGCGAGGGCTCCACCGGGCATTTCCCCCGACTTGGCCACCTGGTGAATCATCGCGAGGGCGGCGTCGCGGTCCTCGCCTTGGTGCCAGAGGGCTCGACCGAGCAGAAGTTGCCGGTGTAGCGGTCTCGCCTCGTAGCCGGGCGTGGCAAGGTGGATCGCCGTCACGCGCTGCAGGACCTCCACCGCCTCGTCGAACCGGTTGGTCTCGAGGTAGATCTGCCCCTGGACCATAAGCACACGGGCGTAGAGCGGGTGCTCCCGACCGAGGTTGCGCTTTATTCCCTCGATGCAAAATCGCGCCCGCTGCTCCGCACGCTCGATGTCGCCCATGGCGAGGTGGACCTCTGCCTTGCCGCACATCAGGGAGAATCTTGCATGATGCTGTGGCGAGAGGTGATCGAGCCACGACTCCGCCTGCGAGAACGTCTCGAGCGCCTCCGACAGCTGGCCCAGCTCGCGTAGAGACTCCGCGAGATTGTTGAGGGCGTTTGTCCGCTCGGGCGGGGAGAGCTCCCGGTCCAGGCTCAGGAAGCGGCGATACTGATCCACAGCATCGCCATAGCGCCTCTGCCGCATCGAAATCATGCCAAGGAAGAAGAGCCGCTCTGCTTCGAGATCTTGGCGGTCACTCAGGCTCGAAATAGTGCCCTTCGCCATGCGCGAGAACTCCAGGGCCTCGTCGACCTCGCCACGCAGGAACCCGACCACGATCAGTTGCGAGTAGGCGCGGGCCAGCAACTCCCGGTGCGAGGTGGCGAGGGCCTCGGAAATCGAGTCGACGAGCAGCGACTTCATTCCCCCCGAGTCCCCGAGGCGCCCGACCACCCGGGCCTTTTGCAGCGAAGCTTCGCCGACCAGAGGACGATAATCCGTGGTCTCGGCCCTTTCGAGCGCGGAAGTGACCAATGGTAGGGCCTCGCCGTAGCGCCCGGCGAGTTCGAGTACGAGGGCGTCGGCCAGCTGTTCTCGGATGGCGGTGACGGCCCCCCGCAGCTCGTCCTCCGGCGGCGGCGGTTGGAGATCCAGTAGCGCTTTTCGGTCGGCGCAGGCGGCGACCCCCGGCAAACCGCCAACGCTCGAGGCCGCGGTAGCCAGGATCGCGGGTTCGCCCAACTCGAGAAGCTGGAGCTGCGCCTCCACCGCCCGAACTCGATCGTCGAGGCAGGCGATGCGCCGGTCGAGTAGCTCGCTCGACTGCTCGCCGCGCAGGTGGGTCGCTTCACAGGCCTCGACGTACATCGCGTTGAGTCGCGATACCTTCGCCGTGATCGCCGAGCTCACGCGTTCCCAGCCCGCCACGTTCGCCCGCTCGAAGATCAGCCGCAGGCTGCCTTGTCGGGCCTTGTTCCACGTGGTCTCGACGTAGCGACTCGACGCATGGCAGTCCACCGAGGGTGGCCGAAGCCCCAGGTATGCGAGGAGCGCCAGGGAGGCAATCGCGAACGCCGCAGGCGCCCAGTGCCGTCTGACCGCGGGCTCGACGCGCAACTCGGCGATTAGTTCGTCCATGGACGGGTGTCGTTGCTCGGGATCGATGCGCAGCCCGCGCTCGAGTGCGTGGTGGATCGACCGTGGTACCTCGGTGTCTTGCGGCGGCTCGCGCAGTCGTCCGGCCGGCTCGGTGAGGCCGGACGACCCGTTCCCGTCTTTCGCAAAAGGCCGGCTGCCGTATAGCGCCTCGTAGAGGCAGACGCAAAAGCTGAACTGGTCACTGCGGCTATCGACCGGCTGACCCAGCTTCTGCTCTGGCGACATGAAGCGCGGCGTGCCCAGGTGCCTTTCGGTACTCTTCACCAACAGCGCCTGCGGCAGCGGCGTGCCCGCGCTGGCGTCCCCGCCTCTCGACGTGGAGTCCTCCGTGAGCCCGGCAGCGATCGCCTTGGCGAGGCCGAAGTCGAGTATCTTGACCTGGCCATCCGCCGCCATCATGACGTTGCTGGGCTTGAAGTCCCTGTGCACCAGGCCCGCTCGATGGGCGGCGGCCAGACCCCGGCCGGCCTGGCGATAGACCTCGAGCGTTTGCCGCCACGGCCGCGGCTCGGACGACCACCGCATCAGCGTCTGCCCCTCGATGAGCTCCATGGCGATGAATACACGATCCTGCACGGAGCCCACGTCGTACATTGTGATCACGTTCGGATGCGTCAGTCGCGCGGCGACCTGAGCCTCCAGGCGCAACCTTTCGTGAGCCCGCTGCCTAGACTCCACATCCGAGAGCATCAAGGCGCCGTGCAGAACTTTGATCGCAACCCGCCGGTGGAGCTCCGGATCCCAGGCGGCAAAGACATTGCCCATGCCGCCCGTGCCGAGCGCCTCGAGCACGGTGTATCGGCCTAGAATCGCCCCCCGTTGGATGCCACCGGCGTCTTCCAG
The DNA here is from genome assembly GCA_039029035.1 of Acidobacteriota bacterium. Taxonomy (GTDB): domain Bacteria; phylum Acidobacteriota; class Thermoanaerobaculia; order Multivoradales; family J023; genus JAAELT01. Next base: position 8,451 of record JBCCGX010000126.1, read on the forward strand.
CTCCCCCGGTTCTCCCCCGTCTTGCGGCTTAATGACCGTGTCCGTGCTCACCAGCCGCCTCGCCGCCTCGCCTCAATCATCGTTCTCATATCCCGCCGATAGCCCAAACAGTGGATCTGGTCCTGGAGCTTCGGTCGAAGAACTTTGTTCTCCAGGCGAGTAACAAGACTCATTGCCTACGTAGTTTGCCATGTGGCCGGCCGCGCGGCCAACGTCGCGGCTTCAAGCCCCGATTTCTCAGCGTGCCGTGAAAGGCGACGTTTGCCAGTGAGTGGCCCGGTGACCCGGAAGCTGCGTTTTCGGGCCGTTTGACACACGTTTTTCGAGACAGGCGTCCCTAGCCGCAGCGCGGTGACGCTTCAGCGTAGGTCCGGACATCCACGGGTAGCGAATCAGGCCTTCCTCTCGATCGATGTCATGCTGGTCAGCGAGAAACTCGGTGAAGGCTGCCGGGATCTCTCCTCGATGGCGAGGGAACCGACCCGTGTGCTCCAGGTACTTCAACTGGATCGCAAATCCGAGATGGAGATCTCGGTTGACGGGCGCGATGAGCAGTCTTTCTTCGGCTGTCAGCTCCCAATGCAGCTCATGATCCGCCTCTGTCCAGACTTGGCGCAGGCGGCGTCCCTCCCACAGGGTTGGGGTTAGAGATCGACTCTACATCTACTCCCGTCGATTTGGCCCCAAATGACAGCTTCCTTGTCACCGGGCCTTCGAGGCGAGCCGCGAAGTCTTCGGCTTTCTCCGGCTGACCCCAGTCGTGGTAGAGCTCGACCAAGGACCGGACCGCACGGCGTGTGCGGGGATCGCGGTCGCTGCGGCGGTCGCGTAGCACCGGCCAGCTGGCGAGAAGGAGAGGCTCGGCCTCGGCGAAGCGGCCTTGGGCGGCAAGGTTGGATCCCAGCGCCGCTTCGACGGCGGCGATGCGCCAATGGCCGCTGGCCAGGGCTCGTTGCAGATCACCCAGGCCCGCACGGAGCAGCTCTTCGCTGTCCGTGAGGGCGCCGCGGTCTTGCAGCAGGCGGGCCATCTCGAGGCTCGGGTAGGCGCGCGCCGGATGCCCCTCCGGTAGCGCTGCCGCGACCCCTGCCATGGCCTGCCGGAAGAGCGCCTCGGCGGCGTCGAGGTCGCCCCGTTCGCGCAGCAGCCGACCGAGGGAGTTGCGGCTCTGCGCCACCCAGGGGCTGGCTTCGCCAAAGACCTCGAGACGCTTTTGCAGGGTCTGGCGGAAAAGTGCCTCCGCCGCATCGAGATCACCCATCAGGTGGAGAACATGGGCCAGATTGTTGGACGCGGTGAGGAGATTGGGGTGATCGGTCTCGTGGATCTCATGATGCAGCTTGATCAGACGGCGATAGATCTCCACCGCTTCCTCGTAGCGTCCCAGAGGTTCGTAGCATTGGGCGATGTAGCTCAAGCCATTGCCGAACATCGGATGGGTCTCGCCCATGGTTTCGCGCTGCATCTGCAAGGCATCCTGGAACAGGGGGAGGGCTTTGGCCGCGTCGCCGGCACCGAGGTAGAGGCTCGCCAGGTCGACCAGGCTCTTCATCACATCGGGGTGATCGCCGGTGAAGATTCGGCGCCGCATGTCCAGCGCCTCGCGGATCAACGGCTCGGCGGCCGCAGGGTCACCGATCTGCTGTTGCAAGACGCCCAGATTGCTCAGTACGGTGGCGATCTCGCGATGGTCCTTGCCGAAGACCTGGCGGCGAATTGCGAGAGATTGCTGCAACATGGGCTCCGCCTGGTCGAATTCTCCGGCCCACCAGTAGTGGATGCCGAGGTCCTCGAGCGACTCGGCGACGGCCAGGTGCCCATCCCCGAGTAGCTTGCGACGCATGGTCAGGGCTTCCTGGTACTGCCTCCGTGCCAGATCCATCTCGCCGGCCTCGTGATGGACCACCGCCAGGTTGTGCAGGCTCTCGGCGACTTCCGGGTGCTCCGGACCAAACTGTTGTCGGCGGATCTCCAGGCTTTGCTCGATCAGGGCTTCCGCTTCGGCCGACAGGCCGAGCTGGTGGTAGGCGACACCCATGGTGTCGAGCATGGTCGCCTGCAGACGCGGTCGACCGGCGAGCTCGCTACCGATCCTGCGAGCTCCGGCGTCGAGAAGCTGACGCGCCGTGATGTTGCTGCCCAGGGCGGCGTCGGGAGCGGAGACTTCGAAGGTATCGAGAAGGAACTCTGCGATCTGATCGGAGCGGTCCCTCTCCTCGGTGGTGGCCCGCACCTGTTCCATGAGAGCAACGACGAAGGCGACGGTCAGGGCCAGGATCAGGGTCATCGCGATGGCGGCCAAGCGGTTGCGCTGGAGGAATCTCTGACCTCGGTAGAGCAGGGTATCGGGTCTGGCCCGGACCGGTAGTCGGTCGAGGTGTCGACCGAGATCCGCCGCAAGGTGAGCGACCAAGGTATAGCGTCGCTCCGGCTCCTTGCGCAAAGCCATGAGCACGATGTTGTCGAGATCGCCACGTAGCTGCCGAACCAGCCGCCTCGGGGTGGTCGCACGCTGTTCGGCGGCGGTCAAATCACCGTCTCCGCCAGGCGCTCGATCGGCTCGGCCGACCACGGTGCTCGGGCGTCGTGGGACTTGCTCGCAGATCGCCTGCTCGATCTCGCCCGTCGTCTCTTCGCCACTCAGTCGGTAGGGGCGGCAGCCGGTGAGCAGCTCGTACAACAGAACGCCGAGGGAGTAGACGTCGGTCGCCGTGGTGATGGCCTGCCCGCGAATCTGCTCGGGGCTGGCGTAGCCCGGCGTCAGCAGACGTAGACCGGTGCGGGTCTCGTCGATCGCCTGCCCCGAGCTCGCCAGCGGCTTGGCGAGGCCGAAGTCGAGCAGCTTGGGCACGCCTTCGTCGGTGACCAGGATGTTGCTCGGCTTGATGTCGCGATGGACCAGGAGGCTCTGGTGGGCATACTGCACCGCGGCACAGATTTGCCCGAAGAGCAGCAGCCGATCACGGATCGACAGCTCGAAATGGTTGCAGTACTGGTCGACCGAGCGTCCGGCGACGTACTCCATCACCAGGTACGGTCGGCCGTCGTCGAGGGTGCCGCCGTCGTACATGCGGGCGATGTTGGGGTGCTCCAGGCGTGCCAAAGCCTGGCGCTCGGTAAGGAAACGGTGCCGGACCTCGGCGCTCTCGAAGCCATGCCGGATGAGCTTGATCGCGACCAGGCGATCGTATTGCTGGTCGGCGCGGCTGCCGAGATAGACCGCGCCCATACCGCCCTGTCCGAGGTGGCGTAGCAGCTTGTAGGGACCGATCCAGCCACCCACCTCGTCGCTCGGCGCCGCCGCGTCGCTCGGCGCCGACGGCCAGGGCGATTCGATCGGCTCTTGCAGGAAGCTCTGAGCCTGCTCGTCGGCGCGCAGTAGACGCTCGACCGCACCTCGCAGCTCCGTGTCGCCGGCGGTGGCCTGGTCGAGGTAGCTCGCCCGCTGATCGTCCGGCAGCTCGACCGCGGCGGCGAAGATCTCGTCGAGTCGCTGCCAGTGTTCAGCCTGGCTGTGGGTCCCCGTCATGCAGCTCGCTATAAAGCCAGGCGCGGGCCATCCGCCACTGGCGGGCCACGGTGGAGCGTGACACCTGGAGATACTCGGCGATCTCCGGCAGGGTCAAGCCACCGAAGTAACGGAGCTCCACGATGGCAGCCTTCTCGGCATCGAAGGCCGTCAGGTGGCGCAGGGCGTCGTCCAGAGCCAGCAGCGTCGGGTCGCGACGCGGCGACTCCGCCTCGGCGTCGTCGAGAGTCACCATGAGGCGTCGGTCGCCCCGTTTGGCGGCGATCCGCCGACGGTGGTAGTCGACCAGAATGCGCCGCATCATGTTGGCGGCAAGACCGAGGAAGTGGGCTCGGTTGCGGAAAGTGAGGCTGTGCTGCTCGCTGAGCTGCATAAAGGCCTCGTGCACGATCGCCGTCGGCTGCAGCGTGTGACCGGCCGGCTCGCGGCGGAAATAGTTGCGCGCGATCTGCCGCAGATCGTCATAGACCAAAGGCATCGCCGCTTCGGCAGCCTGGCGATCACCAGCACTCCACTGTTGCAGCAGCTGCATCAATGTTCGGTCCGGCGCTTGCTCGACGGTCTTCATCGGAGTCGATGACCTCCCCGGATGCCGTGGCGGCTCACGCGCTGAATAGGCCGGTCTCCAGAGGAGATTTATCTGCCCAGGTAGATAACGACCCCCATCTCTCTACCCATTATTTGTTGGCAAGGAGGGGATGTCAACTCGCTACCAGGGTGGGCCGAAACGCTGATTTACAGGGGACAACAACCCTTCTCCAGCTTGTTAGGACATGGCCCAAACAAGCTGCAGCAAAGGATCGTGGAGAAGTTTGACACGTTCAGTTGGCGAATTCCGCGTTAGCTCATTGAAGTCGGGCGCTCGACAGCCGCCAACCTCGACACACCTCGAAATCACACCTCAGGAGTTGCCACTGGATGGGTGAGCCGCGTTTCGGCGAAACGCTCGGAACACTGAACGACTTGCTGCGGACCCGGGCTCGGGAGATGCCCGAGAAGACGGCCTTCAGCTTCCTGGTCGACGGAGAGCAGGCAGGGGACCGCCTGCTCTACGGCGAGCTCGACGCCCGCGCTCGATCGATCGCGGCGCAGCTCGTCCGGGCGGGAGCGGTGGGGGAGCGGGCTTTGTTGCTCTATCCCCCGGGGCTGGAGTTTGCTGCTGCGTTCTTCGGCTGTCTCTACGCGGGAACGGTCGCGGTGCCAGCCTATCCGCCGGCCCGTCGGACCCTCGATCGCCTACGCTCGATCGCCCTCGATGCACAACCGCGAGTGGCGTTGACCACGGCGGGCCAGCGAGCCCGATATGAGGCTCTGCTCGGCAAGGTACCCGAGCTCGGTGGCCTCCACTGGCTGGCGACCGACGAGGCGGCTGAAGCGCCAGCCGGGGCGTGGTCCGAGCCGCCGGTCGGCCGCGACGCGCTGGCGCTGCTGCAGTACACCTCAGGCTCCACCGCGGCGCCGAAAGGCGTCGAGATCACGCACGGCAACCTGCTCTCCAACGAGGAGATGATCCGCCAGGCCTTCGGCCAGAGCAGCGACTCGGTCGTCGTCGGCTGGCTGCCGGTCTACCACGACATGGGATTGATCGGGAACCTCCTGCAGCCGATC
>JBCCGX010000127.1:0-13576 GCA_039029035.1 Acidobacteriota bacterium
CTCCCGGAGCTTCCCATCGCAGAATGTATCGTCCGTTCCATCGTATACGATTCTTCACCCGTGGGGGTCTTCACCAATGGCACTCATGCAAGCTGAAACTCGGAGCGCTCTGCGCACGCTCAATCGCCGGTTCTACCAACGCTTCGCAGACGCCTTCAGCGACAGCCGAGGGCGCCCCTGGCCAGGCTGGAAGCGGGTGGTAGACCACCTTGCCGAGACCTCACCGTCGTCGGTGCTCGACGCCGGCTGCGGCAACGGCCGCTTCGCCCACTTCCTCGCTCGCCGGCTGACACCCGGCTGGCACTATGTCGGACTCGACAGCTGCCGCGAGCTACTCGACATCGCCGCTCGCCGCCTAGAGGGTGTTGCCCCGGCCGACTTCGAGGCCTTCGACCTGCTGAATGACGATCTCGGAAGGCACCTGTCCGGTCGCCACTTCGACCTCGTGGCCCTCTTCGGCGTCTTGCACCACGTTCCCGGCAGCGGCGCCCGGCGTGCCCTGCTCGCCTCCCTCACCCAACATCTGCGCCCCGGCGGCTTGCTCGCGGTCTCGATTTGGCGCTTCGATCGCAGCCCGCGCTTCGAGCGCCGCCGAATCGCCTGGGACGATTACAATGCGCTGTGCCAACGTGCAGGTCGCCCCCCACTGCCGATCGAGCAGCTCGAGCCGGGGGATGTACTGCTCAGTTGGGCCGGTGACCGTGAGCACCCCAGATATTGCCACTTTCCCGCAGACGACGAGATCACGGATTGGATCGCCAGCTCGCCCGTACCACTGCTCGATCGGTTCGAGGCCGACGGGCCTTCGGGGGTGGACAATCTCTACTTGCTCTTCCGAAAACCACTCAGCGCTGAAGACCTATGAAGTCGCCGAGAGTCTTGCTCCGTGTGCCCCTCATCATTGCCGTGACCCTGGTGGCCCACGGTACGATCATCCTCTCAGCGCTGACCCGAAGGCTGGCGCCGCGCTGGCAGATGCGCGTACGCAACGCGGCTTTCCGGCGCTGGGCGCGGCAGATGTGCCGCCTCTTGGGCCTCCGCCTCCAGGTCGAGGGGCCAGCCCCGGACGGCCGTTTCGTCCTGGTGACGAACCATGTGAGCTATGTCGACATCATGGCCCTGGGGGCCTGTGTCGACGCGGCCTTCGTCGCCAAGGCCGACTTGCGCGGCTGGCCCATTCTGGGCTGGATCTTTCAAACCGCCGATACGATCTTTGTCGATCGAACCCGCAAGCGAGATCTCTTGCGGGTGATAGAAAACGTCGATCAAACCCTCGAACGTGACTTGGGCGTGCTGTTCTTTCCCGAGGGGACCAGCGGCAAAGGCGATCAAATCCTCCGTTTCAGACCGTCCCTGCTCGAGTTGGCCGCGAGCCGCAACTATCCCGTGCACTATGCGACCTTGAGCTACCGAGCGCCGGCCGGAGAATCGGCGCAAGACAAGATCTGCTGGTGGGGCGACGCCTCGTTCGTACCCCACTTCTTGAAGCTGCTCGAGCTACCCTACTTCGAGGCGACACTGACCTTCGGCGCTCGGCCGATCCGAGCCGAAAACCGCAAGGCTCTCGCCGAGCAGCTGCGCGAAGCCATGCGAGATCAGTTCGAGCCAATGATCTGAACGGCTTGACCGCCTGCTAGCCCACGCTCCCGACATCAGTTCAACGGAACGGCCCTTGGTCAGTTCAGCGGCCCTTTGCCAGCATCGAAATCGTCCAGGATCGGCCCCGACTCACAGGCCTTGACGGCGGTCGTCAGCTCGTCGACATTGATCAGATTCTTGTCGACCAGGAGACGCACCAATCCGCGCAACAAAGATCTCAATTCCTGGAAGCTGCGCGAAAACTCACCGGTCATGCCAGGGTCGGAGACTTCGGCGATGCTGCTCGGGTTGTACGACGCGGAGCGATAGCGCCCGTCCGAGTAATCCTCGACGCTGCGCATCTTGTCCACCGGCGAAAGCTGGTAGAGCTCCGCGTAGAACTCGCCAGGATCGACACCGATAACGTTCAAGATCAACAAGACCTGCTCGACCCGCAACGATTTCTGCTTGGTGAGGAGCTGACTGATGTAACTGCGCCCCCAAGCCAAGGCCTCCTGGACCTCCAGCTGCGTGAAGCCGCGTTCGCGGATCTTGTTCCGCAGCAGAGTCAAGACACGTTCGATCTCTCGTTCGAGGACTACCATAATATTGTGATTCTACTGATTCGTACAGAAGTTTCAAGGGGAATATTACCCGAAGTCGCCATTCGCCGGTTCTCTGCAAAAACCAACAAACTCTCCCGATTGATCAATACCAGCAAACTCTCTTGTAAACAGAAAACGCGGCAAGTCCTCACCAGACCCGGCTTGCGAGCGGAAAACGCTCTTCCTCAGACCTTCCTGCACCGCGTCGCTAGCTGTTGATTCGATGGCCCCGGACTACCGCCAGGGGGCCAGCCGAACTACCTCACCACGAGGATCTCGATCCGATCGCGGGACGGTCTCACGTCGGCGACCCGCGGTCCGGCCTGCGGGAAATCCAGAACGACTCGCACCTCGCTGCCTTCGTGAAATCCGGTCCGAATCTGCTGCACCTCTTGGGTGCCGACCGGCAACCGGCCACTGATGTATGGCTCTGCCATACCCCGTATCTTGAGCATCTCCCGCTCCGCTGTGTACTCCAGCAGATGGTGACTGAAGCCATCGCTCGACAAACGACCATCGAGCCGCACGGTGATCAATGTGCCGCCCTCAGCCGAGCGCCAGGAGATCTCCTCGATACGCGTCGCCGGAGCACCACCGCGACTCTCTGCCAAGGGATCGACAATCTGTGCTGCAGGGGCAGGGGGCGCCGTCGGATCGGCGGCAGGATCTGACGAGACATCGATCCCTGCCGGTAGGTCTTGTGACACATCGACTTCTTCGAGAGGAGGTGTTCCGGCCACAACACCGGGCGGCGGGTCGCCCACTGCAACAGCACCGTCATTCGTCTCGGCCAGCGTAGCCTCCGGCTCCGAATCACCCGGGGCCTGCCCGACAGCCTCGGACGTGGTGGCCTCCCCTGGCACCGCCGTCTCGGCCGTGACCGGCGGTGGGGTGGGTAGCGGCCCGACGTCCGAAGCCCCCAGCCCGAGCATCTCGGCTAGAGGCTCGCGAAAGGCAAAGCCGACACCCGCTAAAACCAGGAGCAGGACGGCCGCGGCAAGGGTCCGTGACCCCAGAAGGGAGCGCAGGCCACCGCTAGAGCCACTGTCAGCGTCGGCAAAGAGATCGTCCTCGTAGTCTTGAATATCGCCGGCGGTCGACTCGCCGGGTGTGGACTCACTGCCAACCGGTCCGGCTGACGACGCCATCGCCGCCGTCGCTACGGCAGCAGGCGACACAGATTCCGCCGTCTCGACCGCCTCGGGCAACGGCATCGATGACGCATCCGTCATCGCCGGTCCAGCCGGGGACTGCTCGAGCAGAGACGACACGGTCGACGGGGCGGGCGCAGGCGACTCCTGGAACGCCGATTCAGTTGCAGCCGACGGGAACGGGTCGGTATGCGGCTGATCAGCCAACGAGCCAGCAACGAACGTCGGAGCCGGCTCGGTCGCCGGCAGTTCGAAGGGCGACTCAGGTTCGGTAGCCTCGGCCTGGCGAAGCTCAAACCCGGTCGAAGGCGCGGCAGAATCGCCGACCGGGGCAGACGCTGCCGGCGTGTCGAGGTCCTCGCGAGTCCACAAGACCTCGTCCTCGACCAGGGGCGCCGAGGCGGGCTGCGAGCTGATGAGGGTCGGATCGTCGCCACCATCATCCGGCTGGGCCATGGCGGAAGGCGCGGCCGAGCTGCGATTGCCGATCAAGGTCGGCTCGTCCGCCGCCAGGTCTTCGAGCGGCGGCGGTGAGTCGTCGAGGTCGAATTCGAAGGCGTCGTCGAACGCCGCACCGCTAGACTCTGGCTCGCTGACAGACTCTGGCTCGCTGACAGACTCTGGCCCGCTGACAGACTCTGGACCGCTGACAGAGTCTGGACCGCTACCAAAATCGGGCGCGGCGTCACTGTCGAGCTCGGCTACGGCTTCGCCGTCCGGATCAGGGACACTAAAGTCGATCTCGTCGAAGTCGACATCGTTTGCGCCAGCAACCGGCTGCACCAGGCGGACCTCTTCCGCCGCTTCAGCGACCAGGGCGAAGGACTCGTCGAGATCGGCCTTGGCAGCGAAAGCCACGGCATCGGCAGCCACGGCATCGTCCGCTTCCGGCGGCGGGGCGAAGGGATCGTTGGCCTCGAGTTCTGGCGCAGTCAAGGGCTCGGCAGCTCCGTCCACCGGAGCGAGGTCGGTGGCGGGCTCCGGGCCGGTCAGATCGAAAACATCTTGCGCCTCGGCAGGCATCGGGGTGCTCGCCGGTGCCGGGGCCTGGACTCCGGCGAACGGCTGCTCTTCGTCCGGCTTGTCTTCGTCCAGCACGTCCGGGGGAATCTCCGGCAAATCCTTGCCCCAGGGTGCGGCAAAGTCGGCTTGGTGGAACTCCGCCGACTGATCGTCCGGCGGCTCTAGCTCGACCTGCCCTTCAGCGGCTTCCAGCAAGGTAAATCCGTCTTCGCCCAGGATTTTCTGCTCGGGCACTGCTTGAGACGGCGGCGGCGCCAACGGCCGCGCGGGTTGTGCTTCCTGGGGTGCGCCACTCCCAGCTCCGACAGGCGCAGGCACGGTAGCGGACGCTGGTGCAGTGTTAGGTGGTGGCGCGGTGGCAGGCGGCACCGCCTCCGGCGGACTGACGCTACCGGGGGTGTCGAGCGCGCCAGGTGGGACATTGTCGACGTCGAAAGGCTCGCCGCCGCCGCGCACTTGCTCCTCGAGGATCTTGCGGAACAACTCGCGTCCCTTCTCGTTGAGCTCCTGAAAACGGATGCCCAACCCAGCCGGCTCATCAGGTCCGGTCGCCTGGGGCCGGATCCAGATCACCGCACCCAGACCGCGCCCGAGCTCGAAGCCGTCCTGCAGCTTGATCTCGAAGTGGACGATCGAGCCGACGGCTCGCTTTTCGTCCGTAGCGAGGAACATCCCGCCCAAGGACAGCCTGGCGGCGTATTCGTCGACAAAGGACGAGAACTTCTCGAACAGCAGCGTGATCGGCGAGTCCGGCGCTAGCAAGGCTCCTCCGGATCGATGCCCAGGCCATCGGCCAAGCGGTTGTAGTAGTTGAACATCGCTGCAACTTGCACGATGTCATGGATTGCGACGTCGTCGAATCCTACCTCACGCAGGGACCGAACATCGTCCTCACTCATTTTCCCCGGCGTACGGGTCAAGCGAGTGGCGAAGTCCAACATTGCGCGATCGGCGACGGCCAATTCCGCTTGCCGATAGTCGGTCTTGATCGCCTCCACGAACGCCTCGCTTCCTCCCGTTCTTCGAACCTCATCCCGGAGGTCCTGGCCATGGGCCTCAGTTCAGTAGTGGCAGGTGTTGGCCCGCGACACCGCTGTAGCAATCATCTCGCGTTGGATCCGCGTCAGGGGACTCTTGGCCGAATGCATCACCTCGATATAGAGCTGGGTCGAGGCACGCAGAGTCTCCGGGCGCAAGCTCTGGATGCGAATGACGTTGTAGATCTTACCGGCGCGCTTGACCGCGCCGTCGTACAGCCGCTTGAGCAGCCCGCTGGCTGCTGCAGGGGAAACCGTCTCGATCCAGGCCATGGCGGGTAATCGACCACAGCCGGTCGTGCCTGTCAAGGGGCGACGTTCAGGAGGCGCGGTTCAAGACTTGCCCGTCTCGAGGTAGGCGACCGCGGCGCCATGGATCGTCAGACGTCTGGGATCCTGTAGAAAAACGGCGACGCCGAGCTCCCGAGCGTCCCAACCCGGGTCGAGCTCGAGCTCCTGGGCACCGGAGTGCCAGGCGGCAGCCGGCCCTTCGACAGAGCCGATTTTCTGCAGGCGCCGCACGACGAAATCATTGTGTAGCGTCCGCCGTGCATTCTCGCCGCGCCGGACCGGCGTCGTCAGATCGTTCTCGAACACCGCCAGCATGAGGTCGAGGCGCCCCTCACCCACCAGATCGACCGCCACATCGGCAACCCAACGATCGCCGGCCGTCGAGCTCAGACCGAGCCGAACTTCGCCACGGACGGAACGGCGGCTTGCTTCGGCGAGCCGCCGTTCGACCTGATCCGCATCCGATCCCACACAATCGCTGGCGCCGTCGAACACCAACTGAGGTGTGTAGACCCTGCCATGCCCCAGGGCCCCGGCATAGCGCCGCTGACGTTCCGACCATGCGCTCGAGGAGAAAGGATCCTGCCAACCGATGTAGTTCCAGTAGTCGACGTGGTAGGCCAGAGGAATGACCTCAACGCCATCAGCGAGCCCGGAATCCGCCAGCCGGCTCAGCAGGCGATCAGCCGGCGGACAGCTCGAGCAACCCTGTGAGGTGAACAGCTCGACAAGGATGGGTCCTTCGTTACCACCAGGGCCAGGCCTCTCAGCCGCGGGCTCGTCACTGGCCGAGGGGAATGCGGTCAACAACGCCGCCAGAATGAGAATCGCAAAAACGACGGTCGAGGGGCTTCGAGTCACAGAATCGTACATAGTGGCTGCTTTCTATCTTGGTCATCGGAGGATCCACGCGGGCTGGCAAGCGCGAGGCGACCGCCAACGGTTTCCGACCGGTCCAAAGACCTGCATCGGATCGTGCCGCGGGTGTAGTGACGAGCCGCCGGACTGAGCTACCATGGCGTCTCGTGAGTGATACGTGGCGATACCGGTCGATGGATCGACTCATCCTCCTGCCCGAGGCTGAGGCGAACCGCATCTACTTCGACGCGCACAACAGCCGAGCCCTCTATCGGCTGCTGTGGTTGTTCGTCGCTTGGGCCGTGATCGAGGCTCTGGTTTGGATCGTCGACGGCGAGTATCTCCAGGTCGGCCGCTCGGTCGCCAGCCTGATCTTCATCCGTTGGCTCTACTTCATCCGCGATCGAAGGTTCCTGGTCAAACACTTTCGCCCGGTTCTCCTGAGCTTCCTGAGCGTTCAGTTCCTGCTCCTGCGCTATCTCGATCTCGACCCAGCAGCCGCCCTGCAGCCTCAGGACTTCGCGCTGCCGTGGATTCTGGTCCTGTTCCGCCTGCCCCCAGCCCAGGCGGCCATACCGCTCGGAGTGCTGTGGACGGTCAGCGGCGGCCACAGTCTGCTGACGCCATTATGGAGCGATCAGCTCCCCGCCTTCTGGCTCCTCGTCGGGCAGGCGATCATCCTGGCGATCGTGCTCAGCTGGGTCAAACGCTCGTATCTGGCCAGCCAGCTGGAGTTTCTCGATAACTGGCGCCGGGAGCATCGGCGCCACCGCGAACAGCAGCGCATGCGCGACGAGCTCGACGACGCGCGCAAGATCCAGCTCAGCATGTTACCGGCCAGCGACCCGAAGATTCCCTGGCTCGACATCGCAGGTATCTCGATCCCGGCGAGCGAGGTCGGTGGTGACTATTACGGTTACTTCACCGTGTCGCCGGTGCGCCAGACCGTCGTCGTCGCCGACGTCGCCGGCCATGGTGTCGCCAGTGCCCTGCTCTTATCCGGCATCCGCAGCTGTCTCTATCTCCTGCACGAGTCCCCTTTGGCACCGGCCGAGACGCTGACCAAACTCGACCGCATGGTACGCCAGACCACTGCCAGCCGGCTTTTCGTCACCATGCTCTATGTGGTGTTCGATCACGAAAAAAAAGAACTGACTCTTTCGGTCGCGGGCCACCCTCCTATGCTGCATTACCGTGCCGCGACTAATGATGTCGTCGAAGTCGGTAGCGAGGCGCTGCCCTTGGGTACGGCGCTGGGTAACAACCTGGAGCAACTAACCAGAACTTACGAGCGTGGCGATATCTTCCTGTTGTACACCGATGGCATCGCCGAAACGGTCAACAGTCGCCAAGACCTCTACGGTAACGAACGGTTGAGGCACCGGCTGCGAGCCACGGCGCACGACCGCAGCGCCAAGGAGATCCGCGACACGCTGCTCGGTGACGTATGGAACTTCAAAGCTGACGGCGAGCAGACCGACGACATCACCATCGTCGTGATCAAAGCCCTCTGAGGATGCAAGACGCCCTCAACTAATAGTTTTTTCTCTATAAGCAAGGCACACTCGCCCTGAAAATCGCAAGAAAGAGAAAACGCTAAACGACAATGAGCACCACTACGAAACTTATCCTGCTACGATCTCTTCGGCCGGGGTCTGCAACCTGCTTACTCGACCGGACACGATCCCCCCTCTCTCTCGCAGTCCCCGGCCCTCGAATTTCCCCTCCCAAAAATTCAGGTTCGGAAAGTTCGTAAGAAAAGTCTTACTTGTAAGATCTTTCTTACGTAATCCTTTCTGTTTGCTCGCTGATCGTTCGCGACCGACGGACCTGACTCACTCGCGGCTCGATCAGGCTGTCGCGTGGGTCGGTGCGCAGCACTCCTGCGCGAGGGCAAACATCCTGCGCGAGGGCAAACAACAGTTCTCGAGAGGCCATAGCGGCAGTTTGGAGCCGCTTCGAATCTAGGTCGTCCCTGCACCTCCAAGCCCTGATCTCAGGCAAGGATAGGCGAACATCGCGAATAGCTCACTTCAAGTGAGATGGACGACTAGATCGTGAGCAGCCGGTCGAGATTCCTCCAGCCAGAGTCGCCGGAGATGATCACGACATTGCCCTCGAGTCGATCCTGAGCGATTTTCTCCAGCGCAGCGTGAAGACTTCCTCCCGTGCCGATACCGCAGAAGATCCCCTGGTCCCGGAGTTGTTTCGTCCGCTGAATCGCCGACTTCAGATAGATCTTGGACAGCGAGTAGAGCTTCTCTCCCAAGCCCTTGGCTATGAAAGGCGTGACGTAATCCCCGTCGTCGAAGGCGCCCATTCCGGGGATGACGGTCCCCGACGCTGCCTGCACTGCCAGGATCTTCACCTCCGGCCGGTTCTCTCGCAGATACTTGCCGACGCCGTACATCGTGCCTCCGGATCCCAGCGAGCCGACCACGAGATCGAGATCGCTGAAGTCGGCTGCGATCTCGACACCTGTGCTTTCGTAGTGAGCTCGCGGATTGGCCCAGTTATGGAGCTGGTCGAGGAAGCAGTACTTTGCTGGCTCTGCCTCTTCGGCCAGCTTGCGGCAATGACGATTACCGTCGTAGGTGAACTGCCCCATGATCGTGACCTTGGCGCCAAAGTACTCTAAGAACTTCAGCTTGTCCGGCGTCAGCTTCGACTTGGTTGCGACCACCTCTGTCGGATATCCGAGGACCTTTCCGAGGAAGGCCACCGAACCGGCGAAGTTGCCGCTCGATGCGTCCAGGAGGGTCATACCCGGTTGTAGCTCTCCCTTCTCAATCATGTCTCGGATGATCCAGAGACACGGTCGATCCTTGACCGCTCCAGTCGGATTGTTGCCTTCGAGCTTCACGTACACCCTGGCGTTTCCCGTTTCCTGAGATACGAACCTCACGCAGGGCGTGCCGCCGACCATGGCGGCGACCTCGTCAAATCGCATATCGTGCCACCCGGCTGCCTACCTTCTCATGTTCTCTCGAGCCAGGGTCGGGGTGCGAACGAGGGCATTCTCGTGCCGATCCCCTGGTCCTCGGCCAGGGTCGCGGTCAGCTGTGCCAATGCCACATCGAGAACTCCCAGGCCGAAGGGTGTGAAGATGGTGGGCCGCTCCGCAGCACCCTGGGCGGACGCGCTGCCGTTCAGGATCTCGCCGAGAGTGCAGCGGATGAACTCGCGATGCCCCACTCGACTCTCGGCCAAATGGAGAGAGGTGTTGTTGCTGCAGACCTGATCGACATCGTCGACCACGTTGTCAGCCTCCAGGATGACGTCGGGAGTCAGGTCGCGCACGGAGATATGGAGGACCAGGGCCTCGCTGCTGAGGCTGTCGATGTGAGGAGTCACCTCGGTGGTCGCCATGGAAACGATCTGCGAGGTGCGGGACAGCTCCGCAAAGCTGCCGGCAACCCCTACCCGCAGGTTCGTCTTGAGACGTTTTGCCTTGTCCGCGAACTGCTCCGCGCGCTCCCGGCTCAAGTCGAGAAGACTGACGGCTTCGAGATCGGGGAAGCAGGTCAGCAGGAAACGGAGAGTCTCGAAATTGATCAGCCCGCAACCGACCATCCCTACGGACATCGCCGGGTCACCGTGCCATAGACGTTCGGCTGCCAGCGCCGCGCTGGCGGCCGTCCGCTTGGCGCTGATGACGGAACCCTCCAGGATAGCGGACGGGTGGCCTGTTTGCGTCGAGTTGAGTACCACCGTCGCCGATGCCCGCTCGAGATGCATCGCCACGTTGTTCGGAAACGAGGAGATCCACTTGATCCCTGCCACGTCGAATCCATGGCCCAGGTAAGCAATCTTGGCGATGATCCTCTCCTTGTCCATGCCGGGAAACCGGAGATAGGAATTCTCCGGCATCATGGTGGAGCCCCTATCGTGGGCTCGATAGGCACGCTCGATGACTTCGAGGATCTCCCGCTCGCGATCACAGAGAAGATCGGAGACCTGGCCTCCGTCAAGGAGCAGCAGTCCTCGGCTCCGCTCGGTCATGAGCCCATTCCCGCCGTCGCCGACCCCGTGGGCTGCCGGCTCGCCTCGCTCGCGATTCGCGCCATGGACGCATACAGGGGCTTGTAGGTCTCGAGACACGCGCGGACGTGCTCACGAAATCCGCGCTCGGCAGGGAAAGAGCCTATCTCGGGCAATGGCTCGTTAGCGGGTTCGATGGTGGTGCTGGCGAGGACACGCCGGTACCAATGAGTGTGGCGCCCGTCGAGACCGTCGAGATCGAGGTCCCGGCACGCCTGCCAGGAGAGCATTTCTTCGTCGAATGGCAAGCCCAACGTCGAGAACACCTTGGGGAAGATCTCTCGCGGGCGGTTTCTGACATCTGCGGCGTCGACGATGAGGTGAGGGATCGCCCGCTTCTCGCAGTATCGGATCTGCTCTGCGAGAGACTCCCAACCCGACTCTATGAAGGGAAACAAAGGGTCGTTTCCGCCTTCGGCCTTCTTAGCCATCCGCGAGGAGATGCTGAGCCGCGGATCGCGGATCACGAAGAGGATCGGCTGCTGAGTCCATTCAGCGAGCAACGGAAAGGCTTTCCCAGCTTGGAACGACATCTCTTTGATAACGAGATCTCGTCCCGCGTCCCCCTCTTCGAAGGGCTCGCCGACGGAGAGCGGCTGCTCCAGTCGAGCTCCGACGTAGCCCAGACCCCGGCCGGCATAGAAGAAGGCCTCGAAAGGCTCGTGGCAATAGAAGGCGACGGACGGTTGGTTCCAGAAGACTCTGGCAATGGCCGTCGAGCAGCATCTCGGCGGAGACAAGATGAGGAACACCCGATCGTAGTGGCGGACGAGTCGTTCTCGAATCGACTGAGCAGCTTGTCGGTCGTCGTGCATGCGGATCAAGGGTCCCTCCTTGCTCCCTCACCCGGAGTGATCCCGCCGCACTCGACCGTCTGAGATGATCTTGCCGTCCTCGAGCTTGATGATGCGATCCGCCAGCGGATAGTAGCTATCGTCGTGGCTGATCACGAAGACGGTCTTTCCTCGTCTTTTCAGCTCGGGCAGGAACTCATCGTAAAAGATGCGCTTGAAATACGGATCCTGATCCGCCGCCCACTCGTCGAAGAGGTAGATCGGCCGGTCAGTGAGATAGGCGGTCAATAGCGCCAGGCGTTTGCGCTGGCCTTGCGACAGGGCAAGGGTCGATAGCGTACCGTCGTCGACGCTGACTTTGTTTTCGATCTGCAGCTTCTCGAGGTAGGCGCGCGCCGCGGCATCGCTTTCCTGTCCGCCGATCGCAGGAAGCGTCTGGAAAAGGTGGAAATCGGCAAACACTGCGGAGAAGCTCTGGCGGTAGGCGTCCGACGATTGACGGGTGACGACCTCGCCATTGAGCAGGACCTCGCCTTCATCCGGGTGATACAGCCCGAGAAGGATCTTGGCCAGGGTCGTCTTGCCGCTACCGTTGCCGCCCACTAGAAAGATCAGCTCGCCTCTGCCGGCCGACAGGCTGATCGGTCCGAGAGAGAAACGGTGGTTGCGCGTCTCGTCGACATACTCGAAGCAGACGTCTCGCAGGCAAAGATCCGTGAAACGAGCGTTGCCAGACAGTTCGTCCCGCTCTTCGTGCGTACCATGCTCGGCGAACGAGGCCTCGATGGTGTCGATGCGCTCAAGAGCGATATTGGCGGCGCCGAACTGGGGCAGCGAGTTGAGGAAGAACTGCAGCGGAGCGAGCAGATAGATGATGACGAGAATCGCCCCGGGCAGGATCTCGCGGGGAATTTGCTCGATGCTCGGCTGGGCAAAAAGCAAGATGCCGACGACGAAGAAGAGAAAGAGATTTCCCCACGCTGCTGAGGAACCGAAAATCATGCTGGAGGTGACTTGGAGTCGACGCTGGCGCTCAGCGTTGCCTCGCAACGAGGACAAGTAAGCAGCCCTCTGCTCGCGATAGAGTTTGAGCTCTTTGATGCCACCGGTCAGATCGTTGAGGTTGCCGAACAGTGCATCTTGTACCTGGCGGGCCTCACGAATACGCCGCAGACCGAGCAGGAAAGGTACCTGATAGGTCGCGATGCCGACGACGAACAGAGCTATGAACAGGTAGAAGAGAGCCGGGGAAAGCCAGCCGAGATAGGCGATACAACCGATGACGATCGAGGCATTGGTGAAGGCGACCGGCAAGAGCGCCACCGTAGCGGCCAGCGTTCCGATATCGCCCGTGAGCACCGCCAGTATGCGCGCACCGCCGAGTGTCTCCAAGTGCCGCAGAGGAGCGCGCAAGACCCGTTTCGCCATCTGCAGTCGCAACTCGAACGCCGTACTCTGGCCCAGGGTCTGCAAGATGTAGAGCGATACCAGTCGGGTCGCGGTCAGCAGCAGGCTCAGCCCGACGAAGGCCCAAAGAGCACGCACCATGCCGCTGCTTTCTGCCGCGTTCGCCTGTTGGTTGACCACCGCGAGCAAGGCCGTGCTGCTCGCTCCGCTGACGACGCTCATCACCGCGGCGGCGAGGATCCTGTAGCGAGCAGTCTTGAGTAGAAAACGAAACAGCTTCATGTCAGGGGCTCGGCTATTGGCGGCGGTGGGACGCGGCGCGACGCCCGGCTTTCGCCGGTGCACCTCGGTCCCCGCTCGATGGCGAATCTCATGGCGGTGGAGCGGAGTCGATGATCGGCGGCTTCGAGGATATTGCCCGCTCGTCACTCGGCGGCTGACCGACCTCGACCCACGACATCTCGGGCGCCAGGTCGACAAGAAAACTCGTCGCTCTTTCCCACCGCAGCTCGAACCCCGGACGCAAGCAGTCGAATACGAAGGCGATGGTCGATCCGCTGTGCGCGATGAAAAGTCCTTCGGCCTCAAGCGGGGCGAGGGCCGCCAGGGCCTCTCCCAGGAATGGTTTGGGCAACAACTGCTGGTTGATCCTGGCGCTGATCGTTCCCGCTCGAGCCATCGGTCCGATGCGTCCGCGCCGGATCGCTGCCCGAACCATTTCCCAAGCCTCCCGCAGCCTTTGCTGGTCGCTCTGCGAATAGCGAAAATGACGCCGCGTCAGATCGAAGTTC
>JBCCGX010000128.1:0-13572 GCA_039029035.1 Acidobacteriota bacterium
CTGCATGCTGCAGATGTGAGCTCGCTACGCCGCTTCACAAGCCAACTTTCTCGGCCTGGGGAGGCCATTTGTCTTGATCCCTCGCCGTCAAGCTAACCAGGCAACATTGCGGCGTACATTACGATTCCTCTCGCCGGGGGCGGCGCTTGCAAGGGGACGGAGGAACGGTGTACGTTCAAATGGCAACTTCGCAACATCGATCGGTCCGCTGAACGTCGAACGACGGATAGGAGAAGACCACAGTGATACCAGGAGCCTTCGACTACCATTCGCCGACCACCCTGGCCGAGGCTGTGGCGCTCCTCGGACGCTATGGCGATGACGCCAAAGTCCTGGCCGGTGGCCAGAGCCTGATTCCCGCGATGCGCTTTCGCCTCGCCATGCCGGAGACCTTGATCGACCTCGGTCGACTGGAGAACCTGGCCTATCTTCGCGAAGAGAACGGCGACCTGGCGATCGGCGCCCTGACCCGCGAATCGGCTCTCGAAGAGCTCCCCCTCATCGCCCAGCGCTACCCACTGCTAGCCGATACTGCGGCGGTGATCGCCGATCCGCTGGTGCGCAACCTGGCCACGGTCGGCGGCAACCTGGCGCACGCCGATCCGGCCAACGACCACCCGGCGACGATGCTGGCCTACGGCGCGACGATCGTCGCCGAAGGGCCGAACGGGCGACGTGAGATCGCTATCGACGACTTCTTTACCGACCTCTTCGAGACTTCCCTGGCAGCGGACGAGATCCTCGTCGAGGTGCGCATCCCGACCCCTGGACCGGGGTCCGGCGGCGCTTACCTGAAGATCGAGCGCAAGGTGGGCGACTACGCGGTCTCGGCGGTCGCGGTGCAGCTCACCGTTGCCGACGGCTCGATCCGCGACGCGCGGGTCGGTCTGACCAACGTCAGTCCGGTGCCGATGCGCTCCGCCGGTGCCGAGGCGGCGCTCAAAGGCCAGGTCCCCTCGGCCGAGGTCTACGAGGCGGCCGGCAAGGCGGCCGCCGCCGATTGCGACCCGTCCCCCGATCTGCGCGGTTCGGTGGAGTACAAACGGGACCTCACGCGCATCCTGACCAAGCGTGCCGTGACCCAAGCCGTGGAACGGGCGACCACCACTGGAGGTGCAGCATGAGCCGACATTCCATCACGGTCAAGGTCAATGGCGAGGACCAGACCCACGAGGTCGAAGCGCGGACTCTATTGGTCCACTTTCTGCGCGAGGATCTCGATCTCACCGGCACCCACATAGGCTGCGATACCACCAGCTGCGGCGCCTGCACAGTGCTGCTGGGCGGCCGTGCCGTCAAGAGCTGCACTGTCTTCGCGGTGCAGGCCGACGGTGCCGAGGTCGAGACCATCGAGAGCCTGGCAGCGGACGGTCTGCACCCACTGCAGGAAGGCTTCTGGGAGAAGCACGGCCTGCAGTGTGGCTACTGTACCCCGGGCATGATCATGAGCGCCAAGCACCTGCTGGACAAGAACCCTGACCCGACGGAAGAGGAGATCCGCCACGGGATCTCGGGCAACCTCTGCCGCTGCACCGGCTACAACAAGATCGTCGAAGCGGTGCAATACGCCGCCGCCAAGCTGAACGCCCCGGCCGACGCCGAAACCACCGACGAGGAGAGTGCGGCATGACCCACCTGGACGATCGCTTCGAGCACCACTCCCCCACCCCCGAAGGCGCCTCGGCCCAGGTCGAGACCACCCACGATGTCGGCGTGTCGACCCCGAAAAAGGTCTGCGGCATGGGCCACCGCATGAAGCGCAAGGAGGATCCGAGATTCATCCAGGGCAAGGGCCGTTACGTCGACGACGTCAAGCTTCCGGGCATGCTCTACATGGACATCGTCCGCAGCCCCTACGCCCACGCCAAGATCCTCTCGATCGACGCCTCCGAGGCCTTGGCCACCGAAGGCGTGCTGGCGGTGATCACCGGCGAGGACTTGAAGGCCGCCGGTAACCTGCACTGGATGCCGACGCTGATGTCGGACACCCAGATGGTGCTGCCGATCGAGAAGGTGGTCTATGCGGCACAGGAAGTCTGTGTCGTCGTCGCCACCAGCCGCTACATCGCCGCCGACGCGATCGAGAAGGTCTACGTCGACTTCGAGCCGCTCGACCCGGTGGTCGATCCCTTCGAGGCGATGAAGGATCAGGTCATCGTGCGCGACGACAAGGAGAAGAAGACCAACCACGTATGGCATTGGGAGGCCGGCGACAAGGCGGCCACCGATCAAACCTTCGCCGAAGCGGCCCACACGGTGAAGCAGTCGATGCACATCCCTCGCATCCACGTGTCGTCGATCGAGACTTGCGGCATGGTCGCCAACTACAACAAGGTGACCGAGCACATGCAGATCTACATGACCTCGCAAGCACCGCATGCCCACCGGACGGTCTTCGCCATGGTCGCGGGTCTGCCGGAGCACAAGATTCAGATCATCTCGCCGGATATCGGCGGCGGCTTCGGCGGCAAGGTACCGGTCTATCCAGGTTACGTCTGCTGTGCCGTCGCCTCGCTGGTGACCGGCAAGCCGGTGAAATGGATCGAAGATCGTTCGGAGAACCTGCAAGCCGACAGCTTCGCCCGCGATTACCACATTACCGCCGAGCTGGCGGCGAACACAGACGGCAAGATTACCGGGCTGCGAGTCGAGACCCTGGCTGACAACGGCTGTGCGGATGCGGCGGCCAATCCGTCGAAGTTTCCCGCCGGCCTGTACTCGATCTGCACCGGCTCCTACGACATGCAGGCGGCCCACGTGGCGGTCGATGGGGTCTACACCACCAAGCCACCGGGCGGTGTCGCCTACCGTTGCTCCTTCCGCGTCACCGAGGCGGTGCACATGATCGAGCGCATGACCGACATCCTGGCCCATGACCTGGGTCAGGACCCGGCCGACTTCCGGCTCGACAACTTCATCCGCCCCGACCAGTTCCCCTACACCTCGCCGACCGGCTGGGAATACGACTCGGGCAACTATCGCGGCGCCCTCGAAAAGGCGATGGAGATGATCGACTACCGGGGCCTGCGCCGCGAGCAGGCCGAGAAGCGTGAGCGTGGCGAGCTCATGGGCATCGGTATCTCGAGCTTCACCGAGGTCGTCGGTGCCGGGCCGTCACGCGACTACGACATCCTCGGTATCAAGATGTTCGATTCGGCCGAGATCCGCATCCATCCCACCGGCAAGGCGATCGCCCGCTTCGGCACCAAATCCCAGGGCCAGGGCCACGAGACGACCTATGCCCAGATCGTCGCCCAGGAGCTCGGCTTGCCGGCAGTCGATATCCAGGTCGAGGAAGGCGATACCGACACCGCACCCTACGGTCTCGGCACCTACGCCAGCCGCTCGACTCCGACCGCCGGTGCGGCCGCGGCGATGGCATCGCGCAAGATCAAGGCCAAAGCGAAGAAGATCGCCGCACACCTCTTGGAGATCAGCGAGGACGACCTGGAATGGAATGTCGACCGCTTCCAGGTCAAGGGCGCGCCGGATCAGCACAAGACCATCCAGGAGATTGCTTTCGCCGCCTACACTAACCATCCGCCAGGCATGGAGGCCGGTCTCGAGGCCACCGATTACTACGATCCGCCGAACCTGACCTTCCCCTTCGGCAGCTACATCTGTGTCGTCGACATCGACAAAGGGACCGGCGAGGTCAAGGTACGGCGCTTCGTCGCCGTCGACGACTGCGGCAACATCATCAATCCGATGATTGTCGAAGGGCAGATCGAAGGTGGCCTGACCATGGGACTGGCGCCGGCTCTGTACGAGGAGATCGTCTACGACGAGAACGGCCAGAACCTCTCGGGGACCTTCGCCGACTACCTGCTACCGACCGCCGTCGAATCGCCCAAATGGGAGCTCGGCAAGACCATCACGCCGTCACCGCATCATCCGATCGGCGCCAAAGGTGTGGGTGAGTCGCCGACCGTCGGTGCTCCGCCGGCGATCGCCAACGCCGTCGTCGACGCTCTGTGGCACCTGGGGGTGAGACACATCGATATCCCGATCACCCCGCCGAAGGTCTGGAAGCTCCTCCGGGAAGCCGGCGTCAACGACTGAAGTCACCGTGCTCAGCGTCCGATCCCAACCGGCCAAGACCAACTCCAACATTGACTTTTCAGCCGATTTCCAACTAAGATTGCCCCGCGTTACTCATTGCAGAGAACTCATCTATCCCAACGGCAAATTCCACTTCGACATTTTTCCTGTTCCCATGGCGGGCCTTGCGGTGATAGCATAGGCCTCGCTAAACGAAATTCCGATCTGTCAGACAGAGTCTTCTGAGAACCACGGTTTTCGAGAGACTCAGTTTCGAGATAGTCAGTCGAGTTACGAGGACTCACGTTCACTTCTGATCAACCCTTAAAGAGGAACTCTGGACAATGCGTTCGAAATCACTAACCTGCTTCGCCATCGCTGCTCTGCTCCTGGCGCTGCCGGCCTTCGGCCAGTCGACGACTCTTTTCTCGACGGTCGGCCCCGGCTTCGTCCAGCCGGACGACTTCGCGCCTCCGGGCAACTTGTTCGACAACGATGTCGCCAACGGTACGACTTCGCTGGCATCCCAGAACTCCACCGGTACGTTCTTCGCTCGCACCGCCGATGACTTCACCATCGACAACGCAGCGCAGGGTTGTGCCTCTGGTATTTACGAGGTCACCGAGGTCCGCGTCCAGGCGACCCAGGCGGACGCCGCCGCGCAGGCTTTCGGCGTCGACCTCTACGACGGTGACGCCTCGACCCCGCTGCCGATCAACGCTGCGGCGCCTTTCGCCACCCTGGTCGAGACCGGCCAGACCAACCTGGGTCCGTTCGGCGTCGGCACCACTCTCTTCGAGGCCTCCTTCGGTGGCGCCGGCACGATCCTCAGTGGCGACACCGTCTACTGGCTCTCCGCCTTCGGCACGGACGGGGCGGCCAACCCGGCTGGCTTCAACAACTTCTTCGCCGCCTCCAACGGCGCCGCGGGCACCACGCCGAATGGTGTGATCATCGCCCCGGACGCTGGCGTTGCGACTTGGACGGCCGTCGACGCGGTCATCGGTCCGCCGCCGCTGGCTTTCTCCTTCGCCATCGACGGCTTCTGCGTGGCCCCCGAGACTCCGACGATCGACATCCCGACCCTCGGTCAGTTTGGCCTCGTCGCCATGCTGCTGTCCCTGGTGGGTGCCGGTCTCTACCGGATCCGTCGCCGGCGCTAAAGCCCGGACATCGTGAATCCGGCGGCTCCCTAGCCTAGCCGGATCAAAGAATAGGCCGTGTCTTCTTTTTGGAGGCGCGGCCTTTTCCGTTTTGGACGATGCGTTTTCCAGGCACTGATGACTCGCAGAAACTGTAAGATTGCGCTCAGCTTGATGTACGACGAATTCTTCGCCAAGGCCAACGAACTGCTCTTGAGTGGCGAGTCCTTCGCTACCGCTATTGTCGTGCGATCTGAAAAGCCGACCTCGGGCAAACCGGGCGACAAGGCGATCGTCACCGCCGGCGGCGTGATGTACGGCTGGATTGGCGGCAGCTGTGCCCAGCCGGCGGTCATCACCGAGGCTCAGGCAGCGCTCGCCGATGGCGAGAGTCGCTTGCTCCGGATCACCCCCGAGTCGGCAGACAAAGGTGTAGCCTCAGGCGTCAAGGAGGTCGCGATGACCTGTTTCTCCGGTGGAACCGTGGATGTCTACATCGAGCCGCAGGAACCTCAGCCCAGGCTTGTCGTGATCGGGCATTTGCCCACCGCCCAGGCCCTGGCCCACCTGGGTAAAGCGATGAGCTACCGCGTGATTGCCTGTGATCTGGAGACTGAAGGTGTCGCCATGGCCCATGCGGACGAAGTGCTGCCCGACCTCACGCAGCTCGCGTCGCGAGTCAACCCTCTGACCTATATTGTGATCGCTAGCCACGGTCACTATGACGAGGCGGCGCTCGAACACGCGCTAGCCACCCCGGCGGCCTATATCGGCCTCGTGGCCTCCCGCAAGCGCGCACGCCCGATCTTGGAAGAGCTCGAGCGGCAAGGCTTCGGGCCGGAAGACTTAGCCCGTATCAAGGCGCCGGCTGGGCTCGATATCGGTGCTCGCCGAGGCGATGAGATCGCCCTCTCGATCATGACCGAGATCGTCAGCCGGCGGCGCACTGAAGGTGCTCAGTGGCAGACTGAAGCCGAGGGTAACACGCCCTCCGCAGAGGCTGCCTCTCAGGATGCAGCGACTGCCGAAGCTCCGGCCGCAGCGTCACAGACTGCCATCGACCCTATTTGCGGCATGTCAGTCAGCACCCACGACGCGCTCCATACGTTCGAGCACGAAGGGATGCAGTTCTACTTCTGTTGCGCCAGCTGCCGCAACCGCTTTGCCAACGATCCGGCAAGCTATCTGGCGAAGGAAGAACGCTCCTGTTGTGACCAGCAGTTGGCCTGAAGGTATCGTTCCGAGCTCTACGTCGTGAAATTCGAGTCTGTTCCGATCGGCGAGGCCGGAGGGCTGATCCTCGGCCACAACGTCACCGGTACAACCGGGCGACGGGTGCTGCGCAAAGGCCGTGAGCTTAGCGCCGGGGACCTCGCCACCCTCACTGACCTCGGCCGTACAGCAGTCTATGTCGCCCGTCTCGAGCCTGGCGATGTGACCGAGAACAGCGCTGCCGGACGCATCGGCAGAGTCGCCACCGGTGGGGGCTTGCGACGCTCACGGGCGCACACTGGGCGAGTCAACCTTTATGCTGAAACCCTGGGCCTGCTCCGACTCGATCGTCAACGGCTGATCGAGCTCAATGCTTGCGATGGGATCACCGTCGCCACATTGCCGCGTCATTCGGTCGCGCGCCAGGGCAAAATGGTGGCGACGATCAAGATCATTCCCTACGCTCTGCCCGAGGCAACAGTCCTCGGGGCCGAGGCTGTCGCCCCCGGCTTATTGCATCTCGACCTCCTGACATCGCGAAGCGTCGGCCTGATCCTTTCGGGCTCGGCCGCTGCCCGCGAGCGTATCTCTCGAGGCTTTCGCGAGGCCCTGGCGCCTCGTCTCGAGACCCTTGGCGCACAGCTCGATTCGGTCGATTTCGTGACCTTGGACGACGAGGCAGACGAGGAGCTCCTGGCGGCAGCGATCCGACGCCGTAGAGAGGCTGGCGACGACCTCCTGATCCTTGCCGGTGAAACAGCGATCATGGATCGTGACGACATCACGCCGCGAGCTGTCGAGCGTGCCGGTGGTGTTGTCGAGTCCTATGGCGCGCCGGTGGATCCGGGCAACCTGCTGCTCCTGGCCTACCACGGCGAGGTCCCGATCCTCGGAGCCCCGGGCTGCGCTCGGAGCCCGAAGCACAACATCATCGACCTCGTGCTCCCGCGGCTCCTCGCCGGTGACCGCCTAACGAGTCGCGACATCGCTGCATTGGGGCACGGCGGTTTGCTCGAAGACGTTCCTGAGCGCCCCTTGCCCCGCAGCTGGATTTCCTGAGGCCCTAAAGAGATGCCCGATGCGATCGATCTGCAGATCTGGGAGCCGCGCTTCGAGCGCTTCCTTGTTCGAGCCTTGCGCAACGCAGATGCAGGCCATGATCTGGCACATATTCAGCGGGTGCTCGCGACCGCCAAACAGTTGGCCGCGGCCGAGCAAGCGCGGCCAGAGGTTGTCGTCCCAGCGGCCTGGCTGCACGATTGTGTGACGGTGGCGAAGAACTCACCCGAGCGCCGATTGGCGTCGACTCGAGCAGCCCAGCAAGCGGGCGATTTCCTGCGTCGCTCGGGGTATCCCGGCGAGTGGATTCCGGGCATCCGGCACGCGATCGAGGCGCACAGCTTCTCGGCCAGCATCCCACCGGAGACGATCGAAGCTCAAGTCGTCCAGGATGCTGACCGACTCGATGCCTTGGGTGCGATCGGCATCGCGCGCTGTTTGCTGGTGGGTGCCGATCTGGAGTTGACGCTCTACCACCCCAGTGAGCCCTTCCCGCAGACGAGACCAGCCGACGACACAGCGTACATCCTGGATCATTTTTACTGCAAGCTCCTGCGCCTGGCCGACACCATGCAGACTGCGGCGGGCCGTCAGGAGGCACGGCGACGCAGCCAGTACATGGAGGGTTTTCTGGAGCAGTTGGGGCGAGAGATCGGGTAGCGCCTGCTAGGGTCTTCCCCGAACCCCGAGCGCCGCCAGCACCTCGACCAATTGCTCTTGATGCCTCGCTTCGTGTGTCGTAATCACCTGCAGCAGGTCGACCGCGGTGACGATGCCGAGTAGCGGGTGTTGATAGATCAGCCTCTCGAAGCGCAGGTCATCGTTGTCTTCGAAGACCGCTACCGTGCGCTCCGCCTGGGCACTCAGGTCATCCCGTAGCTCGTCCGCCGTTCGACCTCTGCGGGGTGCGATAGCGGGCGGGGCCTGGGCAGGGATCTTGCGCCACTTTAGAAAGGCCAGGAAGACCGACAGAGGGAAGAAGCTGGAGAACACTGTCAAAGGAACCGACATCAAACCCAGTAGGGGCGGTGGTAGACGCCCCACGATGGGCAGAGGAAAATCGGTAATCAGTCGGCTCAGATAGGTCTGCCGCCCAGCCCGCGCCAGGCGCACCAGCTCAGACACCTCGTTGCGCCACAGGGTTTCACTACGCAGTAGATGGTCCAGAATCTCGCCAGCGGACCAACGGTCCGCCGCCGGCTGTTCTGCCATGTCGTCGGCCGACAAGCCAGCGACCAGAGACAGCGTCCGCTCACGAACGGCACGAAACTCGCTGATCTCTGAGCTTGGCATTAGTACATCCCTCGCTAGTACATCCTCACCGAACATTCTACACCGGGGAATCTTCCCTCGGCCTCATCCGCCTTCCGTCCATCGTCGAAGAGGCAAGCGATGGCCGAATCGCCGAGAGCTACAGAGTCTTCATCGCAACCCGTATATACTTCCCACCTGTTCGCCAAAACTGCACGGAAGGCTAAGGTGACGGAAGACATTCTTCCCCGCGTGGGTGCTGCTGAGCCGGGAGCGGCCGAGGACTTGATGAACCGCTACGGCGGATTGGTGTGGTCGCTCGCTCGCCGCCATACGCGCACTGCAGCCGATGCTGAGGACGCGGTGCAGGAGATTTTTCTCGCTCTGTGGAAAAACGCCGAGCGTTTTGACGCCAAACGTGCTTCGGAGGCGGCTTTCATCACCATGATCGCCCGGCGTCGCTTGATCGATCTCCACCGGCATCGCCAGCGGCGACCGCCGACCGAGGGCTTGGAAGCGGACCTCGATACCCTGACCGACATTCGAGCCGGCCAGATCGAGGTCAAGGCCGAAGCCAACCTCGCTGCTCGCGCCGTCGGCCAGTTGAAGCCGAAGGAGCGGGAAGTCATCCTGCTGTCGACCTACCACGGGATGTCCCATAGCGAGATCGCCAACCACGTCGACATGCCCCTGGGTACTGTCAAGACTTATATTCGACGCGGGTTGATGTTGGTTCGGGACTCGCTACAAAAACCCAGCGACACGCCCGCGCGGGGCACCGCGTCATGACAGCCGTCAGCGAGCAGCGGGTCTATGACCTTCTCATCGACCGAGCCACGGTCGGGCTTGGCGCGGCAGACGGGCGAGAGCTCGACGCGCTGCTGGAGCGCTACCCGGAAGTCGACGCCGAATCTTTCGAGCTCGCCGCGGCCGCCATCGATCTCGCGTACTCAGTCCCGGACGAGCCCTTGCCTGCGGCTTTACAACAGCAGGTGAGGCTCCAGGCCGAGGAGTATTTCGCCACGCCCCCGACGGCCGAGTCACCCGTGGCCGAGGTTGTCGACCTGGCCGAACAGCGGTCCGCCGAGGCTCGCCCATCGGGCGAGACGACCCGTTGGTTCGGTTGGCTCGCTGCCGCCGCGGTCCTGGCCGTGGCGCTCGTCAGCCAGAACATGCAGCGCTCGGCCACAGAAGCCGATTCGCCGTTCGTTCAGGCAGCGCCCAAGACGGCCTCAGAGCGGCGCGATGCGCTTCTCGCCCAGGGCGGCGAATTGATACGCCTGGATTGGACGGCGACCGAAGATCCCGCAGCCCAAGTGGCCAGTGGCGACGTGGTTTGGAGCCCAGCCAACCAGACCGGTTTTATGCGTTTCGTCGGACTGCCGGTCAATGATCCGAGCGTCGAGCAGTACCAGCTGTGGATCTTCGATGCCGAGCAGGACGATCGCTTCCCCGTCGATGGTGGTGTCTTCGATGTCGCTGCTGACGGTGAAGTCGTCGTGCCCATTGTCGCCAAGCTACGCGTCGTCCAACCGACGCTCTTCGCGATCACGATCGAAAAGCCCGGGGGCGTCGTCGTCTCGAGCCGCGAGCGCTTGCCCTTGCTGGCCCAAGTCGGCTGATGCTGGTCAGGTTCGGCTGAGTCAGATCAGATCGGCTGAGCTATCGAGCACCATGGGAAACGACCGGCGCGCGACGCTCATCATCCTGGCCTGGAACCGCTGGTCGCTGACCCGGCGCTGCCTGGAAAGCCTACGACAGACCGAGCTCGAGGGTGCCGAGGTCGTGGTGGTCGACAACGGCTCGACCGACGAGACCCCACGGCGACTGGCTGAGCTCGACTGGCTCGAAGTCCTTACTCTGCCCGAGAATCTCGGCTTCGTGCGCGGCAACAATGCCGCGATCGAGGCCGCCGACGCCGACTCCGACATCGTCCTGCTCAACAACGATCTGGTGTTCACGCAGCGTGACTGGCTGCCCCGACTGCGCGCTTGCGCCCACTCGGCGGACGAGATCGGTGTCGTCGGCTGCCGCCTGGTGGCCTCTGATGGTCGTTTGTCCCATGCCGGCACCTACATCCCGACCGACACGCTTTGGGGGCAACAAATCGGCGGACGGGAGAAAGACATCGGGCAGTTCACCCGCGACCGCGAGGTCGAAGGCATCGTGTTCGCCTGCGCCTACCTGAAGCGCGAGACGCTGGACCAGATCGGCCTCCTGTCCCTCGACTTCGAGTCCTACTTCGAAGACACCGACTATTGCCTGCGGGCCCGAGACGCCGGTCTCTCGACCGTGGTTTGCGGCGGCGTGACTCTCGTCCACGACGAGCATGGCTCCACTCGTGGCGACTCGGCTGCGCTGATGCGCATCTTCCGTGGTAGCCGCGCGGTCTTCGGTCGCAAGTGGTCCACCGCCCTCGAAGCGCGCTATCGGCGTGAGGTGTTGTGGCAATCGATCATGAACTTCCCCACCGGCTATGCGATGAGCTGCCAGGAGATGCTCATCGCCCTCGAAGAGCAAGGGGTAAAGGCGATCTACCGCTACGTCTACGGCCCCGACACCGTCTTCCCCAAGCAAGAAAAGGAAGGCTTCGACGACTACCGGCTAAATGTCTACGCCGATCGCGAGGTGCCGCGGAAACCGGCGGTAGGCGTGGTGTACGGCCAGGGGGATGTCTTCTACCGCAACCGCGGTAAGTACAAAATCGGCTACACCATGCTCGAAGTGGACGGCTTCCCCGCCGATTGGGTGCGCCAGGCCAACTGCATGGACGAAATCTGGGTGCCGAGTGAGTTCAACCGCGAAGGCTTCCTCGCCAGCGGCCTGAAGCGCCCGATCCACAACATCCCTCTGGGTGTCAACCTCGACTACTTCCATCCAGGCATCGTCGGCCACCGCAATCCGCACGATGAGTTCGTCTTCCTGTCGGTCTTCGAATGGGGCGAGCGCAAGGAACCCTGGCTCTTGCTACGTGCTTTCAGCGAAGAATTCGGCGCCGACGAGCCTGTTCGCCTTCTCTGTAAGGTGGTGAACACGGATCCTAGCGTGCAACTCAAGCGAGAGATCGAGAAGCTCGACCTGCGCCGTGGAGGCGGCAAGATCTCCTACTTGTTCAACCAGGAGTTCCCGCGTTACCAGCTCGGCTCGCTCTATCGCTCCGTCGACTGCTTCGTTTCGGCCAGCCGCGGCGAAGGCTGGAACATGCCGCTGATGGAAGCCATGGCCTGCGGCCTGCCTGCCATCGCGACCGATTGGGGCGCCCATCGCGCCTTCGTCCACGCAGACATCGCCTATCCCCTGCGGATCCGTGGCACCATCCCCGCCATCGCCAAATGCCCTTACTACAGCGGCTACTCCTGGGCTGATCCAGACCCGGAGCACCTGCGACACCTGTTACGCACGATCTACGAAAATCGTGACGAGGCCCAGCGACGCGGTGCCGCAGCGGCGCAGGAAATGGCCAAGAAGTGGTCCTGGCAGGCGACCGCCGTCAAGATCGTCGAGCGCTTGCAGGCGATCGACTGAAGCAGAACCCTTGCCACGGAGGGCGGAAGAGACTTCCAAGAATCGAGGCCTCGATCTGGCAGGCGTGATCAGGTCGCCAGAATGGCGGGATTTCGCGCTGGCTTGCGTAGTTCGGGTTAGATGCAGCCCGAACCCGCAATGCCATCTTCCCGGAGCGTGCCATGACAGCCATCCCTTGGATCCTCGACCGATCGACTCCGCAAGCTTTCGACCCCATCTTTGCCCCGACGCCGTCCGGATCATGCGCTACAACTCCGTGGCACACCTTGGTGTTGAACGCCGGCCGCATGATCGAAGCCGGCAACCCGGCGCTGGCGGCACGCATCGCGGGGATGGTGCTGACCTACAGCCCGGCCACGGGCAGCCCGGCTGTGCGCCTGGCACGGGTGTTCGCCAACGCCCTATTGGACCGTCAAGAGCTAGCGGGCTACACTCCGGCAATCGACCATCGCAGGGTCCCAAGTCAGGACGATCGGCGGCAAGCGGCGTCTGCCCTGATCGAGCGGACGCCAATCGTTCGATTCGGCCACCAGGTGGCTGTAGCGGCCATCGCCGAAGCTCTCGAAGGAGAGGCGTCGGCCCACGTGATCGATCTGGGGATCGGCTCCGGAGGACAGTGGTCTCTCCTCTTCCAACGCTTAGCGGCACGCGGCGTCTGCCGGGATTTACGCCTCACTGGCATCGACCTGCCAGCTCCCGGGTCCGATCCCGAGCGCCGACTGCGTCGAACGGGTGCCTGGCTTCTGTCTGAGGCGGCTCGCTTCGGCATCGAGCTCGACTGGCACGGCATCGCTCGACCGCTGGAGATCTTGCGTCCCGAAGATCTTTGCTTGTGCGACGGAGAACCGCTGATCTTCAACGCCGCCGCCTCACTCCATCGGCTGCACGACGAGACCGTGGATGTCAAGAATCCGCGCGATCGCCTTCTCGGTCTGATCCACTCCCTCGAGCCGCGGTTGTTCACTTTGGTGGAGGCCGAAGCGAGCCACGGCCACTTGACCTTAGCACCACGGCTGTCGGAGTCCCTCCGCTACTATGGCGCGATTTTCGACGTCTTGCAGGCGACGCTCGCAGCCAGCGATCCGGACCGCGACCTGATCGAGCAGGCGCTCTTGGGTCGCGAGATCCGCAATCTCGTGGCAGCACGTGGGCGGGATCGCGTGATGCGCCAGGAGCGCCACGACGACTGGGCCTTTCGCCTGGCCTGGAGGGGCTTCGAGGCCATTGACCTGGTCCAGCACCAGCCTGAGATCGACGCGGCCATGGGGCTGGCGAAACCGCTTGAGCTCCGCTCCACCGAAGACGCGCTGACCCTGTGCTATGACGGCAATCCGATCGTCAA
>JBCCGX010000129.1:0-13540 GCA_039029035.1 Acidobacteriota bacterium
AAGGATCTTCGGCTACGTCATCGGGCGGGCTACCGCAGCAAGACCACCGACACCCGGGTGCGCGAGAGCCTGCGCTCGGCGCTGCTCTACTCGCAGCAGGCCAACGCCGACGACATCAGGGTAAGCTGGGGCCGCGCCGAGCGCCACGAGAAAGGCGCCAACTATGTGCTGCCGATCCGGCTGGGTATTCCCCTGCGCGACAAGGTGCTGCTGCCGACCGGCAACGGCAAGCACGAATTGCGCCTCAAGCTGTTCGTCGCCGCGGTCGATGCCGACGGCGGCACCTCCGACATCGACACCGCTCCCCTCGGCTTGAGCCTCGCCGCCGAGCATGTCGAGGCGGCCAAGAAGGAGTCGCTGGTGTACACCCACAAGCTGCTGCTCAGCCCGGGGCGCACGAGGGTCGGCGTGGCGATCCTCGACCTCTTCGGCCGCGAATCGTCCGTGGTGACGCGGTCGGTCCAGGTCGGCCCGAAGATCGAAGCCGCGGCGGGCCGTTAGCTACTCGATGTAGCTCATCATCTCCTTGGCAGCGGCTGCATCGGGATCGTCCGGCGCCAGCTCGACGAACTTCTGTAGTGACGCCTTGGCCTCGGCGTTCTCGCCGCTCGACAGGTGATCGAGGCCGATGAAGTAGTAGGCCTTGGCCAGGTTGGGATCCATCGACAGGGCGAGGCGGGAGAGCTGCACCGCCTGCTCGGCCTGACCGGCGTTCCAATTGGCCGCCGCCTGCTCGACGAGCTTGGAGCCGCCGAAGTCGGGATCGACGGCCGCCAGACGCGGCGCGATCTCGGCCAGCTCCTCGGTACGGCCCAGCGAGTCATAGGCATCGTAGAGCACCCGCAAGGTACGAAGATCCTCGGAGCCCATGGAAAGAGCCTTCTCGGCCGCATCGGCGGAAGCCTGATAGTTGCCCTTGCCGTAGTGCAGAGTGGCGATGGCGTGGTGGGCGTCGGTGAGGGAAGGATCGAGCTCGGCGGCCTGCTGAAACTTGGCCAGCGCGGTCTCCTTGTCGTCCGCCTTGAAGGCCTGCCCGCCCTCGTTGTACAAGCGCTTGGCGGAAGCCACGGCGCCATCGGCCTCGGCCAGGCTGGCGGAAACCGCCTTGGCTTCTTCATTCCGACCCGAAGCCCGCAGCGCCTGATACTTCACCCGCAACGCCTCGGCGCGGTTGACACCCAGCTCCAGCGCCCGATCCGCCGCGACGACGGCGTCAGCGTAGCTCTCCAGGTCGAGCTGCACCTGCGCCAGGGAGAGCTGTGCCGGCGCCAACTCGGGATCTTCGGCCAGCGCCTCCTGGAACTTGGTCCGTGCGGTGTCCAACTGGCTCTCACGCTGGGCGGTGAGGCCGGCGTTGAACGCCTCGATGGCGGTATTGGTGGTGCCGGTCACCACTGCCCCCAGATCGCCATGACTCTGCGGTACCGCTTGGCTCTCGGCCTCCTCCATCACCCACTGCTCGCGCATCTGCTGGGTCATGGAGGGCTTGAAAGGCACCGTGAAGCTGCCGAAACCGGGCTTCTCGAACAGCATCTGGAACCTAAACTGCGCCTGATTATGCTGAAAGCGCAGCTTGATCTGACCCTTCTTGTCAGTCGTCAGGGTCTTGCGGTAGGAGGCCAGCTCCTCGGAGGTCACGGTGACCTGCACGCCGGAGATCGGATTCCTCTCATTGTCGACGACGGTGCCGCGGAGTAGACCCGTCTGGGCCCAGGTTGGAACCGCGAACAGGGCGAGAAGCGCTCCGGCGATCAGGATGTGGCTCGTTCGAGACATGGTTTGATCTCCATCGAATTGGCAGAGCTTGTCGTGCGTGTAGGCGTTAGTATAACCGGGCGGGCCGTCGTTCGCTCGCGACCACTCCTATCGAATGTACGCACGAGGTCTCTCTTGAAGATGCATCGCCACGCCACCGCCCGCCGCCCGAGCCGCCTCGGCTCCGCCCTCTGCGCCGCTCTCCTGGCCGCTGTCCTGGCCGGCCCCGCCGGAGCTCAGACCTCGGTTCCGTCGGCCCCCCTCCCGGGTAACGAATCGCAGCCACCGGCCGCGCCGACCGGGATCTTCACCGAAGAGGTGAGCGTCCGGGTGATCAACGTCGATGTCATCGTCACCGACCGCTCGGGCCAGGCGGTCGCGGGCCTCGGGCGCAACGACTTCGAGCTCCGGCTCGACGGTAAGCCGGTACCGATCTCGAATTTTTACTCCGAGGCCGGCAAGCTCGCGCGACGGTCCGGGCGGCCGCCGGGCGAGCGGCGTCGCGATCCGTCCTTCCAGACGCTGGAGGGGGTCAAGGCCGGCAGCACGCGGCGCTCCCACGTCGTGATCCTGGTCGATCACACCCGCCTGCGGGCCACCAACCGCAAGCGGGCGTTCACCGCCCTCCGTCAAGCGGTCGACCGGCTCGCCGAGGACGATCTGGTATCGGTGGTCGGCGTCGAGGGGTCCCTGGTCTTCTACTCCGATTTCCTCTTCGACCGCCAGGGCGTCCACCAGATCCTCGACGACGTGAGCCGCGTCGCGACCAAGACCGAGGTCAACGAATTCGAGCGCCGGCAGATCCTCGGCGAGCTCACCCGCGGCATGAGCGGCGGCATCCTCGGCCGGACGACACTGGCCGACGACCAGGCTCTGATCTCTCGGATCCGGGCCTACGCGACCGAGGAGTATGCGCGCGGCGTCAGGTCGCTGCAACAGATCGAACGGGTCGTGGCGACGCTCTCCGGCGTGCCCGGGCGCAAGACCCTGCTCTACCTGGGGGAGGGAATCCCGACCCGCCCCGGCGAAGGGCTCTACGTCGAGTTCCGCAACCGTTTCGCCGGCTCCTTCCGAGGTCTTCCGCAACAGGACTTCAACGCCGATTACACACGCGAAGTGGGCCGCTACGATCTCACTCAGCCGATGCGGCAGCTGGCGAGCGCCGCCAATCGCGCCAACGTGACCCTCTACGCCATCGACGCCGAGGGCAGCCACGGCGGCGACCTCCGCTCGGCCCTCACCGAGCAGGGAGCCACCTCGGAGGCGGTGTCGGTGGTCTCCGAGAACTACCGGGAGCCACTGGAGTTCGCCTCCAAGGCGACCGGAGGCCGCCTGTTACAGTCCTCGGGCAAGCTGGCCGACCAGCTGGTGGACCTGGCCGTCGGTCTCCGCACCTTCTACTCCCTCGGCTTCACGCCGCCGGCCGAGTGGCAGCCGGGCTCGGATCACAAGCTGGAGGTGAAGATCAAGGCCAAGAATCTGGTGGTGAATTACCGCCAGGAGGTCAGGCTGCCCGAAGCGGACGAGCGCGAAGCCGGCGCCACGGTCGCCGCGCTGATGTACCAGACGGTCGACAACCCGCTCGAGATCCGCGCCAAACCCGGCTTCGAGGTCCCCCGGCAAGACGGCACCGCCGCCCTGCCGGTCAACCTCGAGATCCCGATCAAGAGCCTCGGATTTCTGCCTCAAGGTGGTGCCAAGGCGTGCTCGCTGACCATCTACGTCAGCATCAAGAACAAGGAAGGCAACCCGGGCAAGATCCAGAAGATCCCCTTCCACCTCGCCATACCCGACGACAAAATGGAGGAAGCGCTGGCCGACTCGGCTCACTATCCCCTGCCGCTGGTCCTGCGGCCGGGCGACCGGCAGGTCGCCATCGGCATCCGCGACCACGTCAACGGCCTGTTCTCCGCCGTGCGCCTGGACGTCGCGCAGTACTCGCAGTTTTGAGGCCAGATTCGCCCGCGGCGAACGATCTCTCTACGGCAAAATGCCGGGGGTGGCACTCGAGGACTTAGTGCACTCGCGGCTGATCGTCGTCCGGCGCGCCAACCCTTTCGCCTCAGCGTTGCAATCGGGGCCAAGGGGAACTTTGTCCGAGTCCTACTCCTCCCGGATTCTGCTTCTGCCCGCGGCCTGTACCTCGATCCGGATCGCGACCACCGTCGAAGACCAGCCCGTGGAGATCGTGCTCGCCGAACCTGCGCTGGCGACCACTGCTGAAACCTCGGCCGAGACGATCCTCGATCCGGCTGAGCCGACGCCGACGATCGCTGCTGAACCTCGGCCGAGACGATCTTCGATCCCGCTACGGCGCCGCTCGAGGCCGAGATTCCGCCGGACCCCAAAATCCACCTCGGGCGGTTCGACAACGGGCTCAGATACTACATCCGGGTCAACCGCCGGCCCGAGCAGCGGGCCGAGCTGCGGCTGTTCGTGAATGCCGGTTCGATCAGCCCCGTCTTGGCGGCGCCGGCACCACCCGTGTTCGATCCGGCCAGGAACACCGGGGCAGGGCGGGTCGCCGCGCCCAGGGGAGCCTCGGCGGTGGAGGACGCCGAGACGTCCGTGGCTTCTGTCCTCAACCCGTCCACGACCGCTGTCGGCAGGGCCTTTGGAGCGGGACCTTCCTCGGCTTCGGCGAAGGCATTCCCCGCAAGTACGCGAGCGGCGCAAGGGCTGAATCTGCGCCATCGTGCCGGCTACCGCAGCAAGACCACCGACTCCCGCGTCCGGGACAGGCTGCGCGCCAAAAGAAAGAGCCCTCCACAGGGAGGGCTCTTCCATCCGGCCCGCTGAGGCCGAATCCGCTAGGTCACGACGTCAGAATCGTAGTCGCGCTCCCAAAAAGTAGCGCCGTGGCTCGACGAAGTTGATCCCTTCCAGAGGCTCGATGCCGTCACGCGTGAAGGTGAAATGGTTGACCAGGATGACCTGCTGGTCGTCGAGGACGTTGAAGATGTCGAGGAAGAAGTCGACCTCGATGCGGTCATTGACGTTCCAGACGTACGACGCGCGGGCATCGAGGACGCCGTATTCGTTGCCGGGGACGGCACCAATCGCGGGGCCGAGGGAAGACTCAGGGCCCGCGATCCAGCCGGAGCCGAACAGCCCTCCGGTTCCATCGAAGCCGTTCGACGGGAAGGGAGCGTCCGTCAAATCCGGGACGGAGCGGCCGAAGGCTCGTCTGCCGTTGCGATTGAGGCTGAAGCCCGAGTTCCAGCGGTAGCTGCCGCCGACCTGGAACCCGTTGTCCCAGCTGTAGGAGCCGTGCACCTTGAACAGGTGCTCCACCAGGCCGGGCTGGATGCCGGTACGGTTGGGAGCTCGCGGATCGAGTGGGAACACGTCGCCCGCGCCGTCGAAGTTGGCGTCCGAGTTGGTGTTGCCGTCGCCGTCGGCGTAGTTGTACGAGGCGAGCAGCTGCCAGTTGTCGCTGTAGCGCTTGCGGAAGACCAGCTCGATGCCTTGCCAGTCACGGAAGGCCTCCTGCGGCAGGGTACCGATCATGAAGTTGAGCGCGACTTGGTCGATTTCCGCGAGGCTCGAGAAGCCGAAGAATTCCGGGCCCAGGAAGAACGTATCGGGAGCGAAGGGGTCTCCGGCGCCGGCGTACTGGTCAATGTCGTAGTAGATCCTGCCGTAGTCCTCGCCGATGTTCGTGGTCTCACGGTCGATGAGGTTGACCTCGAGCGCCATGTTACGGCCGAGGTCCTGCTTGTACTGGATCTGGATCTCCTCGGTCACCGGGGTCTCGATCCGAGGCGCGAAGAAGGCGTCCTGGACCGCTGTGCCGCCCCGGAAGCGGAAGTTGACCCACTCGCCGAGAGCATCGACGAACACCTGTTCCTCGATGACGCGTCCGGTCAGCGAGCCGGCGAAGTCGATCGCGTTGTCGCGGAACGCATCGTAGTACTCGCCGTAGAAGACGCCGATGCTGCTGCGCCCGTCGCCCTTGACGTCGTAGGCGACGCTGATCCGCGGCGCGACCTCGGTGTCCCAGGTGCCGACGTCGTCACCGGCGTCGGTGAGGAACGTCGTGTCCTCGGCGCGCAATCCCGCGTTGACGCTCCACTTGTTCCACTGCCAGGAATCCTGGATGTAGTAGTGGATCGACTCCGATCCCTTGCTCGAGATGCCGGCCTGGGTCTCCAGATCGCGGGTGTAGTTGATCAGACCGTTCGGGTTGCCGGCGGTCGAGCCGAAGGTCATGTTGCCGATGATCTCGTTATCGTCGAGGACCCCGTTCCCATTGCCATCCCACAGGCCCAGCAGTGTCGACGTCTGTGCCGCAGTGAGATTGTTACGGAAGTTCTCCGTTTCGTCCGTCGAAAGGCCGAAATCGGCGACCGTCCACCCGTCCGCCGACGCGTCCGCGCACGCGGCGTCATTCGCCAGGATGTCGCACAGCCTGACCGTGCCGTTGGTACCCCTGGGGTCGAGGGAGATGAAGGTGGCCGGCGGGTCGCCAGTGGTCCGCTCGTCTTCCAACAGGGTGCTGCTCTTGTCGACGATGCCGAACTTGATGGAGTGATCGCCCCAACCGGTGTCGAGGAGATACTCGAACGAACCGCGCACCGAATCGGTGGCGCGGTTGCCGAACTCGTCTTCCCCGGCGCCCCCTAGTGTCTCCTCCGCTGAGCTGACGGTCACACCGGGAGCAAAGGAGACGGAGTTCAAGTTCGCGCGATTTTTCGGGAACTGGTTGAGGTCGGATTCGTGGTCGGTGGCCGCGAGCTCGAGGGAGGCCGTGCCCCAGACCCGATTGTAGCTGGCGCTCCAGCGCTCTCCGCCATCTTCGGACGTGGTGTCGGCCGAATTCGGAACCCCGCGGTCGAAATCGCCGTCCTCATCGGTAGGATCGGTGAGGTAGGTGAAGGACAAGACATCGCTGTCGGTCAACGCCCAGGTCGCCTTGCCAAAAATCTGGTCCGCCGTTCTCTTCACGGTGCGCAGGAAGTCGTCGTTCTCGTCGATAATGTCCCGCTCGAGCTCGGTGGCGCGGTAGCTGGCGAAGAACCAGGCCTTGTCTTTCCAGATCGGCCCGCCGAGAGTTGCGGCGGCGTCGAAATTCGAAAAGGTCTCGTTGGCGAAGTGGTCGTTGTCTTCGGACAAGCTGTCGTCCTGGAAGTAGTAGTTCACCGAACCGGAGAACTGGTTGCCGCCGCTCTTGGTGACGACGTTGGAGATCAGGCCGGGGGCGCCGATGAACTCGGCCGGAATCGCGCCGGTTATCACGCTCTGTTCCTGGATGATCTCGGTATTGATGTCGGCTCCGTTCCCGCCGGTGGTACCGTCCGTGACATTGATGCCGTCAAAGAAGTAGAGGTTGTCGGTCGAGAAGGTGAAATTCCCCCCCTCGCGGTCGGCGTCACGGTAGTTGACGCCGGAACGGGAGGCCGGGTTCTCGTGCCCATCGACGCCCAGAGTGTCCTGCACGCCCGGGACGAGCTGTAGGTAGTCCTGGTAGGAGCGCGCCGTCGGCAGCGACTCGGTCAGCTGCAGGGTGATGTCCTGGCCGGCCTGGGTCTTGGTGACATCGACCAGCGGCGACTCGGCGGTGACGATGAGCTCTTCGGAGATCTCCGCCAGCTTGAGCTCGGTCGACAGCGCGGTGTCCTGACCGGCGGTAACCCGGACGCCTTCGAGGCGGGCGCCGGCGAAGCCGTCGAGGGTGACGGTGACGACGTAGTTGGTCGCCGGATCGAGGCCGACCAACCGGGCGCGGCCCTGGTTGTCGGAGATCGCGGTTCGACGGGTCAGGGATTGGTCGGACGACGCCGAGACGGTGGCGCCCGGAAGGACCGCGCCATCGGCATCGGTCACGGTGACGCTGACACTACCGCGCTGCGCCTGGCCGAACGCGACGCTCGACATCAGCAACAGACCGACGGTCAACAAAACGACTGTTCTCCGCATACTTGCCTCCTTGGGGATCGTTATAGCGGAATCTTCGGGACGGACTAAAACAACTGTTACGTGAATCGCTGAGCAAGTCGCGTGCCAAACGCACCATTCCCAAGGATGTGGGAAATCACCGCTTGGACTCAAGGTAGAGCTTGCTCGGGTTTCCTACACTGCCCCGCTCGACTCAAATGTTTGGATTTAAATCCAAGAAAATCGAACGTTTCCACCGGTCCGGGTCGGCGGTCGGGAGTTTCGGCTAAGTAAACTTCATTATCGCACAGTCGGTCCCTGAGCAGCAAGGTCGACCCTCCAAGCCACTGACCCCACGTCAGGCGAGTCCTACGGCCTCATAGGCTGACGACAATCCGGCGAAAGCTCGGTCGTCGCGCCCGGGACCAGGCATAAAGGCCAAATATTGGGGCCAGGCGTCTTGTCAGCGGCAGGAGCGCCCCAACGCTGTCAGACGGCCACCCGCCGGCGGGTTCGGCTGCGCCCGCATCGATCGACAGTAGTGCTCCACGGCCTCCTCGATCCGCCCCAGACCTTCGAACACCAAGCCGGTGTAGAACAGCGCCTGAGCGTTGTTCGGCTGCGCCGTGATGACGGCACGGAACTGCTCCAACGCGGCCTCGGGACGGCCACTTTGCGCCAGGGCGCTGCCCCATTCGTTGCGTGCCCAGACAGGCACCGGCCCGCCCGCCGTGGCGGCCTGCTCGAACGTCGCCAGGCCGCTGCCCACATCACCGCTGGTGACCTGGGCTCGTCCGAGCAGCCAGCGCGCATCCGGATCATCCGGCGCGAGCTCGAGGATCCGCTTCAGGTGCGGTATCGCTGGCCCCGGCTGCTGCTGCTCGAGTTGGACGGTGGCGAGCTGGATCAGGGCGTCGACACGGTCCGGCGCCAGGGCGACGGCACGCTCCAAGTGCTGGCGCGAGCGAACGAGATCGCCCAGGTTGCCGTAGGCGATGGCGAGCTGCTGGTGGGCGTCGGCATTCTCCGGCTGCAGCGCGATCACTTGCAGCAGCCCTCGCCTGGCCTGCTCGTCGTTGCCGTTGTCGAGAAAGGCTTTGGCTCGGTCCCAGATCAAAATCGAGCTCACCCCTTCGACCACCACCTTCGACATCAGCGGATCTTCGAAGAGATTGAACTGGGCCGCGTCACGGGCACGCTCGGCAATCTTGCGGGCCTCCTGCCGCCGGCCCTGGCGCATGTAGACCTGGCCCAGGGTGGCGAGGGCCTGGGCGTGGCGCGGCTGCTGGCGCAAGATCTCTTCGAGCAATGTCGCCGCGGCGCCGAGCTTGCCTTCGGCCAAGCGGATCTGCCCCAGGGTCACCCGCGCCGGCTGCAAGCCGCCCTCCAAGGCGAGCGCCCTCTCGAGCTCGCGTGCCGCGGCCGGGCTCTGGCCGGCAGCATACAGCACACGGCCGAGGCGCAGGTGAGCCGGTGCGTAATCAGGCCGCAGCTTCATGGCGCGCCGAAAGGCCTCGGCCGCCGCGTCGAGATCGGTGCCGACGACGCTCAGCACATCACCCAGAAAGTAAGGCCAGCGCTCGTCGCGAAAATCGAGCTTCTCCGCTTGACGGTAGGCGACGCCGGCTTCATCCCACAACTCGTGGGCGTGGGCCACCATGGCGAAGCGGCCCCAGGCGTCGGCCGACGTCGGATCTCGCACGATCGCGTTCCGCGTTTCGCGAAAGCGCTCGGCCACCTGCGGCTCCATATCTGTCATGTCGGGTTCGGGAACCGGCGGCGCGGCAGAGGCCAGCGAATCGGCGGCAGACGGCGCGTCAGTGGCCGGCGCGGCCGGATCCGGCTCACTGGTGGACGGCGCGCAGGCGCAAAGCCCAACGGTGACCAGCCCGAGCAACAACGAAGCGCCGGTGCGGCGCCAGGCGAAGCGCCGCCTGAGCGGGGCGCCGAGCGAGCTCACGAGCTGCCCTCGCCGCGCCGCAAGACGATCTGCTGATCGACGGCGACGTCGGCGAAGGTTTCCTGTAGCCCGTCCGGCCAACGGATCTCCACCCCTACCGGCGCGGCGGCAGCCCCGAGGCCAAAATGGGCCCGCGGATCGCTGGACGAGAGATAGCTCATCGCCCCCTGGATGGTGCGCACCTGCTGACGGTCCCCGGAGATGACCGTCACCCGCGCACCGAGGGCCCGGCGATTCCACCGTGGATCGACCGCATCGACCAGCAGCCAATGGCCTGCCGGCGCCTCGCTCCGATAGACCCGTGCCGGGGTCTCGATATTGGACAGCACCACATCGAGGTCACCGTCACCATCCAGGTCGCCGATGGCGAGTCCGCGTCCGACCTCGATCGGGTTGACGAAATCGCCGACTTCAGCGTCCAACAGCCGGAAGACACCTTCGTTATTGCCATAGACCAGGTTGGGCTCGGCGTAGAAGTTCCATGGCTCGGCCAGCGAGTCGACGAGCGGTTCACCGCGCTTGACCCGGCCGTTGGCGATCAGCAGGTCGAGATCGCCGTCGAGATCGAGATCCATCGGCGCTGTGCCAAAGCCCGTGTAGGCGGTACTCTCCGCCGCCAGGCCGGCCTGGATGGTCTGATCGGCAAAGCCCAGGCCCGGCCCGAGATTGCGATAGAAGGTGTTGGTCTCGTCGCGCAAATGGGTGAGGAAAAAGTCGAAGTCGGCATCGTTGTCGAAGTCGGCCGCCACTACCCCCATGCCCGCCTCGTGCAACCCGGCGGCATTGACGCTGGCACCGAGGATCAGCGCGTCGTCGATGAAGGTACCGTCTTGCTGGTTGATCCACAGCTGGTTGGAATCGCCGTCGTTGGCGACGTAGACGTCCATCCAGCCGTCGTCGTCGACGTCTTCGCAGACCACACCGAGACCAGCGCCGGTCACGGCATCGATCCCCGCCTTGGCGCTGACATCGGCGAACGTGCCGTCGCCCCGGTTGCGCAGCAGGACGTCGGTGCGATCGGTGAAATTGTCCGGGCCACAGTACTCCGGGCGTCCGGCCTTGTCGGAGCAGGTCACGGCGCCGTCGTAGACCACATAGCCCACGACGTAGAGGTCAAGATGGCCGTCGCGGTCGAAATCGCAGAAGGCCGCCGAAGTCGACCAATCCTCGGGCCCGGTGCCAGTCGCCGCGATGCCGGCGCTGCGGGTGACGTCTTCGAAGGTGCCGTCACCCCGGCCGCGGAATAGCCGATCGGGGCCGAAGTTGGCTACGAAGACGTCCTCGTGCCCATCGTTGTCGACATCGCCAACGGCGACGCCGGTGCCATAACCCGGGTCACCGAGGCCGGAGCCCTTGGTCGCGTCGGTGTAGCGGCCGTCGGCGCCGCGCACGAAAAGGCGGTTCGTCGCATTATCCGTCGACGCCGCACGGCCGAGGCGGGGCGCTCCGGAGATCAGGTAGAGATCGAGGTCACCGTCTTCGTCGGCATCGAAGATTGCCACACCGCCCCCCATCATCTCGGGGAACAGCAGATCGCCGCCAGCGCCGGAGTCGTGGGTGAAGCGCAGGCCCCACTCGTCGGTGACGTCGCTCAACAGCGTCTCGCCGGTGGGTGGCTCGGCGGTGGACGGTGACGGACTCTCGGCGGGCGCCGCCGCCGAAGCCTCGACGCCGGCCTCGGACGTCGGCGCGCTGGCGCCCTCTTCGGAGGGCTGGCCACAGCCGAAGAGCAACAGGCAGAGAGAAATCAGCATCGCGCTGCGGCGTAAGCACACCATCACGAGGATTGTAGCGAAGCCCCCTGGCGATTGAAATCCCGCCGTCTTTGCTATCCTCGTCCCTCACATGGCTGACTTCACTCCCACTGCGATGGCAGGTGTGCCTTGAGCGATCGGCG
This sequence comes from Acidobacteriota bacterium, assembly GCA_039029035.1. Lineage (GTDB taxonomy): Bacteria > Acidobacteriota > Thermoanaerobaculia > Multivoradales > J023 > JAAELT01. The sequence goes on from JBCCGX010000129.1 coordinate 11,490, forward strand.
ATACCGCTCCCTCTCCCTGCGCGGCCCGGTCACGCTCTTCGTGATCGTCCTGGTGCTGATCATCACTCTGACCGTGCTGTGGCACGTCGCCTTGGTGCAGGACTACCAAAAACTCAAGGACCTGGCGGCCCAGGACGCGGCGTTTCACTGGACCTTCATCGCCCTGGGCAGCGTGCTGTTCCTGACCATCATCGTGCTGGCGAGCATCCTCGGCTCACAGCTCATCGGCCACATCCGCTGGAGCCGGCGCCAGTCCAATTTCATCGCTTCGGTGTCGCACGAGCTCAACTCGCCCCTGTCGGCCATCAAGCTCTTTGCCCAGACCCTGCGCAAAAGCGAGCTCAGCACCCGGGACCGTATCGACTTCGTCGACAAGATCCTGTTCGATGTCGAGCGCCTGCAGCGCTTGATCGCCAACATTCTGCGCGCGGCGGAGATCGACAACCGGGGCGACGAGCTGCCGGTGGTGATGCAGAGCGTCGAGCTCTTCGGTTACCTGCGGGCCTATATCCGCGACGCCCAAACCCTGAACGAGGAAAACGACCTGCACCTGACCCTTTCCGGTCAGGGAGAAATGTGGTCGAAGCTCGATCGAATGATGTTCCGCCAGGTGCTCGACAACCTGATCGACAACGCGATTCGCTACCGCGGCGACCAGAGGCCACGGGTCGAGCTCACCTTGGAGCAGGTCGACGAATGGGGCGAGCTGCGAATCGTCGATCGCGGTATCGGCGTCGAGGCGCACGAGCTACCGCACCTCTTCGACCGGTTCTACCGCAGCGAAGACCAAGCCGGGCCGCCGAAGCGCAAGGGCACCGGGATCGGTCTGTTCGTAGTGCGCTCCATCGTCGAGGCCCACGGCGGTCGGGTCAAGGCCTTCAGCGCTGGCCGGGGACGCGGCCTGACGGTCTCCATCCGCCTGCCCCTGCAAGTGGAGAAACGGGCCGAGAGAGCTATCGACAAAGCGGCCCAGAAGGTCGCCCAACTGACCGGAAACGTGCTGGTGGAGCATTGAGCCGCATCCTGCTGGTCGAAGACGAAGACCATCTGGCGCAGGGCCTGGCCTACAACCTGCGCAACTCAGGCTACGACGTCGAGATCGCCACCACCGGTGAAGAGGCGCTCGAAGCGGTCGAGCGCCGGGCGGTCGACCTGATGCTCCTCGACGTCATGCTGCCCGGCATCAACGGGATCGAGGTCGCCACGCGCCTGCGCAGAACCGGCCAGATCATGCCGATCGTCATGCTCAGCGCCAAAGACCGTACCGCCGATTCGATCGCCGGACTCGAGGCCGGTGCCGACGATTACATCACCAAGCCTTTTGACCTGGACGAGGTCCTGGCGCGTATTCGTGGTGCCTTACGCCGTCAGGTCTGGGGCCGCACCTTCCCCAATGCCCAGAATGCGGAGACCATGGAGTTCGGCCCTTGGCGGATCGACTTCCAGCGCTTCCTCGCCACCCGCCCCGAGGGCCAAGAGGTCCGCTTCTCGCCCAAAGAGCTGGGCATTCTGCGCCTCTTCGCCAGCCGCCCGGGCGAGGTCATCTCACGCGAGGCCTTTCTAGAAGAAGTCTGGGGCCTGCCCGGCTCGCTCGAGACCCGAACGGTCGACAACTTCATTCGCAAGCTGCGGCAAGCTCTGGAAGAACACCCCTCGCGCCCGCGCCACATCACCTCCGTGCGCGGCGCCGGCTACCGCTTCGTCCCCTGACCTATTCTCCGCGCAGCGCGCGGACCGGATCGATCCGCGCCGCACGGAGGGCCGGCACCAGGAAGCCGATCACGGCGCCGAGCAGCAGTAGGACAGCGGCGATCAGGTAGACCCGCGGATCGGTCAGACTGACGTTGTGCAACTGGTCCGACAGGCTGGCGCCGAGCTTCATGATCACAAACGCCGCGACCAGCCCGCACACGACGCCGGCGGCGACCAGCTTCAAGCCCTCGGCGAAGACAGCCCGCAGAACATCCGAGCTACGCGCGCCGATCGCCATGCGGACACCCATCTCACGCCGGCGCTGACTCACTGCTTCGGCCAAGACGCTGTACACCCCG
>JBCCGX010000130.1:0-13487 GCA_039029035.1 Acidobacteriota bacterium
CGATTCGCAGGCAGGGAAGGACGCGCCCGCGGAGAACGACGCGCAGGCGGGCAAGGATGCGCAGGCTGCGGACGCTTCGCCGACCGTCGAAACACCAGGACCATCGGCCCGCCCAAGCTCGGCTCAGGCGCCGACGACCGGGGCGACCGAGCCACGTCAGCCTTCGGCGTCTGGCCCTTCGCGTTCGGCGATCGACGAGTCCGACCCACGCCGTATCTTCGCCTTCGCCGATAGCCTGGAGGCTCAGAACGCCGAGACGGAGGCTGCAGCGGCGCCCTCGAGGATCGAGACTTGGGTCACTTTCAATCTCGCCGACGAGATCTTCGCGCTGCCCGTCGAGCCGGTCAACGAGGTCGTCCGCGTCGCATCGATCACACGCGTCCCGCACGCTCCACGGCCGATCCGTGGAGTCACCAACATGCGCGGTCGAGTCATTCCGGTGATCGATCTGCGCTTGCGCATCGAGCTGCCGGAAGCGGACCTCGGGCGCGCGTCCCGGGTCATCGTAGTGAGCTCCCGCGGGCGACTGTTGGGTCTGCTGGTCGATGCGGTCCAGCAAGTGATCCACATCGATCTGAACAAGGTCCAAGCGCCCCCGGATGACGTCATGACGATTCAATCTGACTATCTTGTCGGGGTCTATCATCTGGAGGATCAGCTGGTCTTGCTGCTCGATATCCATCGGGTCCTCATCATTCAGGAAGCTGGCGATGGGGCTGGTGACGCTGGCGCTTCGAACGACGCTGGCGCTAGCCCCGTGGCTTCGCGCGCGTCGTCCGAGAGCGCTGCGGGTGGTGTCTAGGGGAGGAGGATTCACATGCCCGATCGTAGTCGCCGCATGCTTTGTCGATTCGCCCTGCTCACGATCACCGTGACGCTCTGCGGCTCGTTCCTCAGCGCTGTCGGCGAGGCCCAGCAGAGAGGCAAAAGCCGCGACATGAGCGGCTTCCAGGTCGTGATCCATACGGCCAATCCGGTCGAAGAACTGGAAGCGAACGACGTCGCCAAGATGTTCCAGCAGAAAGTGCGTCGCTGGGAGCATCGCGAAAAGGTGGTACCGGTCGATCTGATCCAGATCAGCGAAGTTAGAGAGCGCTTCACTCGCGCCATTCATGGCAAGAGTGTCACAGCGATCGAGAGCTTCTGGCAGCGGATTATCTTCTCGGGCCGCGGCAAGCCACCGGAGCAGAAGCAGACCGAGGCCGAGGTCCTGACCTTCGTCAGCGAGCACCCGGGTGGTATCGGCTATGTGTCGGACTCGATGGAACTGGTCCCGGGCGTCAAGAAGTTGAAGATCACCCCATGAATGGATCGACTGCTGGGAGGTCGCAGCGTCGGCAAGGTCCGGCCTAGGGAGAAGGCTGTATGTTTCAACGAATTAGCCTCAGGTGGCGATTGCTCATTATTCCGGCTATCGCGATTCTCGGATTCGCCGGCACGATGTTCCTTCAGTGGATCCTCGGCCAGCGCGTCACTCAGCTCGGCGATTCGATTCGCGGTTTCGTTTTCGGGATTCGAGTGCAGGCCGACCTGCGCGATCTGGGAAGGACTTTCCAGGATGCCGCCAACGAGGAGAGCTTCGATCGACTCGAAGAATCTGAGGCACTGCGCAATCAGATCGAGAACTACATCACAGCCGCCAGCGACAGCTTCGACCCGGCCGCGATCGAAGCTCTGCGCAGCACTTTCCTCGAGTATTTCGACCTCGCCGAAGGTGCGACGACAGCGCTGATTCGCGCCAGTCTCGACGGCGTCGTTCTCACCGCCGAAGATCTCGAAGCGGTGTCGCGAATGACCTCATTGCTGGGCGACGTCACCGCCCAGGTGCGAAACCTCTCGTCGAGCAGTGCCGAAGGTAGTCTCGAAGACGACTTCATCAATCTCGAGCAGCAGCTCAGTGAGCTGCAGACCAGCCAGCGCAACGCCCAGGCCGCGGTGATCTTCATCAGCTTCGCCGCCGGTTTCGTTCTTGCTCTCTTCTCTTGGCTGGTCTTCCGCTCGGTCAATCGACCAGTCAGCCAGGCGGTAGAGGTCGCGGACTCCCTCTCCCAGGGCAATATGAAAACCACCATCGAAGTGGAAAGCGACGACGAGATCGGCCGCCTGCTGCGCTCGATGGAGGCGATGCTCACCTACCTGCAAGAGATGTCGGATGTCGCCTCGGCGATGGCGACGGGCGATCTCAGGGCCCAGATCGAGCCACGCTCGGAAGACGATCTTTTCAGCCGCTCTTTCCGCGACACGTTGGAGAACCTGCGCGAGATGATCGGCCGCGTCAAGGAAGCGGCCGGTGCGGTCTCCGGCTCGGCCAACGAGATCTCGTCCTCGTCGTCTCAGATCACCCGCGGCGCCGAGAGCCAGAGCGCCTCAGCCGATGAAACCCTTTCGACCATGGTCGAGATCGCGGCCCAGATCGACAGCGTCGCCAAGTCGTCTCAGGCCCTGGCGGTCAACGTCGATCAGACCTCATCGTCGATCCAGGAGATGGGCGCCTCGATCGAGGAAGTGGCCAAGAACTCGACCAACCTCCTGACCTCGGTCGACGAGACATCATCGACCATCGAGGAGATGGCGGCGTCGATCCAGTCGATCGAGGCCAAGGTACGGGTGGTCGACGACGTGTCGGCGGAAGCGGCCGAAATCGCCAACTCGGGTGGCGACGAGCTGTCGCAGATGATCTCCAGCATCAGCGTCGCCGGCCAGGATATCGGCAAGATTGTCGGCATCATCGAAGACATTGCCGACCAGACCAACCTGCTGGCCTTGAACGCCGCCATCGAGGCGGCCCATGCCGGCGACGCCGGGCGCGGCTTTGCGGTCGTCGCCGAGGAAGTGAAGCGTCTCGCCGAGCGCTCCGTCACCTCCACTCGCGAGATCGCCCACGTGGTCGAGAACGTGCAGACCAACACCGGTGAGGCGATCGAGCTGACACGTAAGATCCTGGCCAAGATCGTCGACTCGGTGACCCGCACATCCGAACTCGTCGGCGAGGTCTACAGCGCGACCCAAGAACAGTCCGGTGGCGCGGCCCAGATCCTCCAAACGTCGACCCACATGCAGACGGTGACCCGCCAGCTGGCTTCGGCCGCCAAAGAGCAGGCCAACGGTGCCCGCGACATGATGAAGGCGGTCGAGGTCATGAACCGGATGACCCAACAAGTGGCCGACGCTAGCCGTGAGCAGAAGCAGGGCGGCGATCTGGTGGTCAAGGCGGTCGAGCGCATCGCCCAGATCGCACAGCAGAATCTGGCCGCCGCCGAGCAGCTATCAGCCAACACCCACAACCTGACCAACGAGTCCGAGCGCCTGCTGAGCGTCGCGCAGGTCTTTACTCTCGACACCCAAGGCGAGTAAGGTCCGCAAACCCGTGCGGCAGCCCGTGCCACACCGTGCCACAGCAGGCCCTGTCGCGATCGGCCGAGGGAGGGGACAAACCACATGACCGGAGCACCACAGCCATTCGAGACGACCTGGCAGGAGTGCATCGAGCTGCTCGACAAGCTGCCTTCGATGCCTCTCGAGGAGCGTATCGAAGCCATCGAGCGCTTGATACGCAACCCGAGCCCAGGTATCCGCAGCCGTTCCTTGCGCATGGGCGCGGCGGCGATCCCAGACGAGCGGTTGAAAGACTACCTGCGTTCGGATGCCGACGACGTGCTGCGCAACGCGGGCCTCGAGATGCTCAAGATGCGCGGCAATCGTGGCTTCAGCCTGATGCTGAGCTTGCTCAAGGACGACGATCCCGATGTCGTGCTGCAGGCGGTCATCGCTTTGACCCATCTGCGCGATCCGCGGGCCTTGGAGCCTCTGCGCAGCGCCCTGCATCACCCGGATCCCAACATCGTGCAAGAGGCGATCGTGGCGATCGGACAGCTCGGCGACGCACGGGCGATCCCCGATCTGCTCGGTTTTCTCGAGGCTGACTCGTGGCTGCAAATGGCAGCGGTCCAGGCTCTCGGCAACCTCCGCTCACCGGTGGCTGTGCCTCATCTCAAGGGTCTGCTGACCGATTTCATGGCCGGTCCTATCGCAGCCGAGGCACTGGCACGGATCGGCGGCCCCAACGCATTCAAAGCGCTTGCCGAGCACTGGCTACGGTTCCGCAACGAGGTCGACACCGAGACCGCTCTAGGCCTCCTGGCGCACGTCCTCGAAGGCTTGCCGGGCTCGCCAGAGGTCCCTTCGGGCCTGGTCGAGGCCCTCGATGAGCTGCTCGAGAGCGAGCAGGAGACCCTCCGAGTCGCCGTGGCGCGTTGCCTGCTGGCGCTCGAGACCGGCACCCACGACTCCGATGCTTTGGTGCAGGTGGCCAGCTTTCATCGCGAGGCCGCCGTGCTGCCGGCGTGCATCCATCACCGCAAAGACCTGATCGGCCATCTGCTCGAGCAGACCGGCATTCAACGGGCCTGGGGCTTTCTCCTCGCCGCGCGCTTCCCCCAGGTGACACCGTCTGAATCGGTGGTCTCGGCCCTCCGGAGCTCGCCGACCCCGGAGCAACTGGGGCCCATCCTGCGGGCCCTGTCGAAGCTCGGCGGAGCGCAGATCGGAGGCGCACTGTTGGGCTTCTATCTGCGCCTGCCGGACGAGCAGCGCACCGCCGTACATCCGCTGATCAAGCTGCACCATGAAGCCATGCAGCAGCGCCTCGAGACCGACCCCGACGTCGATCGTGCGACCCGTGTCGTTTTGAGCGCGCTGCTCGGTAGCTCGCCGGAATCGATCGAAGGCGCGCTGCGCGAGCTCTCCGCCGAAGAACGGGTCCGGGCCCTGCGCGAGCTCCTGGAGCTCGAAGGCGTGGTACGGAACCTACCCTGGCAACGTTGGCTCGAAGAAGCGCCCGAGATCTACGGCATGGTGGCCGCCGAATTCGCTTCGCGGGCCGGCCTGCGGGATCTGGCACCGAACTTCCGCCAGCTCCTCCAGCAGAAGCCGGAGCCGTACCTGGTGCGCACTCTCGGTGAGCTCGGCGACCGCGAGAGCGTCCTCCTGTTGACCGAGCTGCTCGAGCCGGAGTCGCCGCTCGAGCCCCTGGTGCTCGAGAGCCTGGGACGCATCGGCGGCCCGGATTCCCGCGCCGCCCTGCGGCAGGCGACCTCGTCCGGGCGACCGCAGCGCGAGCGTATGGCCTACCGCGCCCTGGCCCGGTGCGCGACCGAGGAAGATGATGAGATCTTTCGCCACGCAACGAGCCACAGCGATTGGTATGTCCGGTTGTCTTGCGCCGAGGTTCTGGGACGCTTCTCACGACCGGAGAACCTGGCGGCCCTGGCTCAGCTGGCCGCCGACCCCGTGCCGCTCGTCGCGCAACGCGCGCTGTCCTTCCTCGAAGCTTGAAGGGGCGTCGTCGTGCAACCACCTGCCTCGCTCACTCTCGAAGAGCTCGCGCTCTTCAACGAGCTCTTTTCGACTCAATTCGGCCTCCACTTTCCGGAGCACAAGCTCGAGATTCTCGAGTCGCGGCTCATGCCGCGGTTGCTCGCCAACCGCGTGCAGCGTTTCATGGACTACTACCTGCTGCTGCAGTACGACCTGAAGCGCGAGCTCGACCCCCTCACCCAGGCGATCACCAACAACGAAAGTTATTTTTTTCGCGAGATAGCCCAGTTCGAAGCCCTGGACGGAGCCCAGCTCGACGCTCTATGCCAGGGTGGCCGGAAGCCCGGCACGTTGCGCTTTCTTTCGGCGGGCTGCTCGTCGGGGGAAGAAGCTTACACGCTGAATATCTTCGCCCGCGGCTTCCCCGCGACGCTCGGCGACAACGCCTTGCACATCGATGGCTTCGACCTCGACAGCCAGCGTCTCGAGATGGCTCAACGAGCGGTCTATCGGCACAGCTCGTTGCGCACCCTGACGCCGAAACAAACCAGTCTCTACTTCCGCACCGACGGGGAGGGGTTCGAGCTACGCCAGGGCTTTCGTCGCGGGGTCCACTTCAGCCAAGGCAACATCCTCGATCTGGCTTCGTATCCCAGCCGCGAACCCTACGATGCTGCTTTCTGCCGCAACGTCCTGATCTACTTTTCAGAGTCGGCGCTCAAAGCAGCGATCGAGAACTTTGCTCAGGTCATCCGACCGGGCGGCTTGCTCTTTCTGGGGCATTCGGAATCGATCATCGGCCTGACCCAGGCCTTCCAGGCCGAGCGTCTCGGGCCATGCATCGCGTATCGCAGGAAGTGAGGCGTGACAGCTAGCGCGGAACCGCCGGCGAGTGCAGAGCAGGCCGTCCGAGTGGCGGTCGTCGACGATTCGACCTTCATCCGCAAGGCCATCCTACGGATGTTGGACGACGAGCCGATGATCTCGGTGGTCGGCTCGGCGGGCTCGGGCGAGGAGCTATTGACCCACCTCGACGACTGGCGACCGGACGTCATCACCCTCGATTTGGATATGCCAGGTATGGGTGGCCTGGCGACCCTGGATCGCATCATGGGCCGGCGGCCGACGCCGGTCATCATCCTGTCGACGCACAGCGGCAAGGGAGCTCCGTTGACCATCGAAGCCCTGCATCGCGGGGCAACGGACTTCATCGACAAGCAACAATATTCATTGGTCGACTTCGCAGCCCTGCGCGCGGTGCTGATCGAAAGGATCTTCCAGGTCACCGACCGCGTGCCGGTCAGCGAAGCGGAGCCGGCTCCGCCGACCGCGAAGAGTCCTCCACTGAGCCCGGTCGAGCCCCAAACTGGCGCGTCCGAGGCCGGCGAAGCCACCACCTACGCCTACGATCTGATCGTCATCGGAGCTTCGACCGGCGGGCCACCGACCCTACAGAAGATCCTCGAGGACCTGGGCGACTCGATTCCGGTACCGGTGGTCGTCGTGCAGCATATGCCGGTCGGCTTCACTCACGCCTTTGCCGAACGTTTGAACGCCTACTTGCCGCTGCAGGTCTCCGAAGCCCATTCGATGGAGCACCTGTTGGCGGATTCGGTCTACATCGCGCCAGCCGGCGCACACTTGAGGATTTCCCGCCAGGGATCCGATCTGATCTCTGAGACCAGTACCTTTCCCAAAGGGATGCCCCACATGCCGTCGATCGACGTGCTGTTCGATTCCGCCGCCCGCACCGTCGGCCGCCGGGTGATCGGGGCGCTATTGACCGGTATGGGTCGCGACGGAGCCCAGGGCATGGCCGCAGTCAAGTATCGTGGCGGCTACACCCTGTGTCAGGACGAGAAGACCTGTGTCGTCTTCGGCATGCCGCGGGCCGCCCTGGCCTTGGGCGCCGTCCGTGAGGTCGCTTCGCCGGATGTGATGGGCCGCAGGATCCAGCAGTTGCTCGTCAACGGCCCCAGCGAGGCGCCGTTCCTCCGCCGGCCTTCGAGCTAGTCCTCGTCGGCAGAAATACCACCACACCTCCCTCGCGATGCATCCACGTCCACTGCGTTGCGCTCCTGCGCCAGAGCCCCACTATGCCTCGCTCGCAAGCCTTGTGGACGCGGCGCCTCACGAACGAATGTGTAGCTGTATTTCCGCCGACGAGGACTAATTCGTCGGCTCTTCCTTGGCCGGCCGTAGACCGAGGACCTCCTCCACCGACTGGCCGACCCGACGCTCGAAGCTCTGGCTCAGGCTCTCCACCTCGCCCACCTGCTCGTCGAGGAACAGGCGCTCGACCCGCGCCAGCGGGAAGAAGATCGTCGCCAGGCCAAGGGACGGCTCGAGCTCGTTGATCACCGAGCGCAGCCAGTCTTCGAAGCTCGATAAGTTGAGCGCCCGCAGGGTGACGCCGGTCTGGGTCAAGGATGCGAGGACGCCCCAGTACTTCTCTGCCGGGTTGGCCAGATAGAGAATAACAATGGAGCCGGGCTGCAGCGCCTCGCGATGGCCCTCACTCATCATGGCCGCTACTCTTCGGGTCCTCTACTCATCAGGTCTGCTACTCGTCAGGTCTGCTACTCGTCAGGTCTGCTACTCGTCAGGTCTGCTACTCGTCAGGTCTGCTACTCGTCAGGTCTGCTACTCGTCAGGTCTGCTACTCGTCATTGTGCGGTCGCGGCGCAGGATCGGGGCGCTGCGACAGCTCGAGCAGGACGCCGCCAGCACTCTTGGGGTGGACGAACTGGACCCGGCAGCCGCCGGCGCCGACCGTCGGCTCTTCGCGCAACACCTGGAGGCCGGTCTCGCGCAGACGGGCGTCGTCCGCCTCGACGTCCCCCGTGCCGAGACAGACGTGATGGATGCCGGGGCCGCGCTTGGTCAGGAAGCGGGCCACCCCGGACGACTCGTCGAGCGGCTCGAGCAACTCGATCGAGCTCTCACCACAGGGAATGATGGCCACCCGCACGCCTTCGTGGGGTACCTCCTCGATCGCCTCGACTTCGAGGCCCAAGGATTCGTACAGACGCCGCGAGTCTTCGATGGAGTGCACCGCGATGCCGATGTGATCGATGCGCTCGATCATCCCATCAACCCCGCAGAAGGCTGCGCGCGATCACCATCCGCTGGATCTCACTGGTGCCCTCACCGATAGTGCAGATCTTGGCGTCGCGAAAGTACTTCTCCGCCCGATAGTCCTTGATCAGACCATAACCCCCGTGGATCTGGACTCCGCGCTCGGCGCAGAAAACCGCCGTCTCGCCGGTGTGGAGCTTGGCCTCCGACGACAGGCGGGTGACGTTCTCACCCCGATCCATCGCCAAGGCCGCCGCCATCAACAAGATCTCGGAGGCGGCGATACGGGTCGCCATCTCTGCCAGGGTGAACGAAATCGCCTGGAAGTCGGCGATCCGCTGGCCGAACTGCTGCCGCTCCTTGGCGTAGGCGAGAGCCGTCTCATAAGCCCCAATCGCTGTGCCGAGGCCCAACGCGCCGATCGAGATGCGGCCACCGTCCAAGATCTGCAACGCCTGAATGAAGCCATCGCCACGCTCGCCGAGCAGATGATCATCGGGCACGAAGCAATTCTCCATCACCACCTCGGCGGTGTCGGACGCTCGGATGCCGAGCTTGTTCTCCTTCTTGCCCGGGCGAAAGCCCTGCATGCCCTTCTCCAGCACGAAGGCCGAGATGTTGTGGTGCCGCCGGCCCTCAGGATCGCTGACCGCAAAAACCACGCAGGTATCACCCACTGAGCCATGGGTGGTGAAGGTCTTGGCACCATCCAAGATCCAGCCGCCGTCGACCTTGCGAGCGCGGGTGCGAGTGCCGGCGGCATCGGAGCCGGCGCCCGGCTCGGTGAGGCTCCAGGCGCCGATCTTCTCGCCGCGCGCCAGCGGCTCGAGCCAACGGCGCCGCTGCTCGTCGTTGCCGAATTTGTAGATGTGGTTCGAGCACAGAGAGTTGTGTGCCGCGATGCTGATGCCGACCGACGGGTCGACCTTCGACAGCTCGGTGATCACCAGCACGTAATCGACATACCCTAGGCCGGCACCGCCGAGCTCTTCGGGAAAGAGAATGCCGAGGAAGCCGAGCTCGCCGGCCTTACGCATCACTTCGTAGGGGAATTTCTGGGCTTCGTCGTATTCGTCGACGATCGGCTCGACTTCGCCGAGAGCAAACTCCCGAGCGGCATGGCGGATCGCAATCTGGTCGGACGTGAGAGAAAAGTCCACCGGGCGGGACCTCCTGATGACTGGGTGATTTGCGGCTGTCCGCGCCGAGCATCCGGCTGCTACAGACGGCCGAGGGGCCCAGTATCGTATCGCGCCGGCTGGAAGGACGCCACCGAGACCCGTCCAGGCAGCGGAGAAATCGCCACCGCGCACTCGCTGGGACATGTTATGGTCCGACGAGTGACCATTGACCGAGTCATTCTGATCGTTCTCGATTCGCTCGGCGCGGGAACGACGTCGAACGCGTCCGACGAGGAGCGACACGCCGGCGTGCCGACGTCGCGCCCAGCCAACGGCCTCCGGCTGCCCAACCTGGAACGCCTCGGTCTGGGCAACGTCTCGACGATCGAAGGGGTCGCCAAAGTCGGCTCGCCCCAGGCGGCTTGCGGTCGACTGTGCCGTCACTCGGTCGGCCGCGACCCCACGACCGGCTATTGGGAGCTCGCTGGACTCGAGGTCGACCAACCCTTCGCGACCTTTCCAAACGGCTTCCCTCGCGACCTCATCGAAGCCTTCGAGGGCCATACCGGGCGCGGTGTCCTGGGCAATCGCCAGGCCTCCGGCCAAGAAATGCTCGATGAGTGCGCGGCCGAGCACATGGAGAGCGGTCACTGGATCGTTTATACCTCACCCCAGTCGGTCCTACAGCTCGCGGCCCACGAAGACCTGATCTCGCGTGAAGAGCTCGCCGACAGCTGCCGGCTGGCGCAGCGGCTGGCGACCCGTCACCGGCTCGGTTGCGTCATCGCCCGCCCGTTCAAGGGGCCGCGGCAGGGTCAGTACGAGTTCACGAGCCGCCGACGAGAGTATCCTCTACCGCCACCCCGGCCGACGGTCCTCGATTCGCTCACCGCCCAGGGACTGCCAGTGGTCGGCATCGGCCGGATCAGCGATTTCTTTGCCGGTCGTGGCGTGGTCGAGCAAATCAACAGCCAGGGCAATACGGACGGCATGATCAAGACGGTCGAAGCCATGGCCCGCCTGGATCGTGGTTTGTTCATGATTCATCTGGACCGCATCGACACCCGCCTAGGCAAGCCATCAGCGCACCGTGGTCACGAGCGCTTCCTCGAAGAGTTCGATGTCCAGCTAGCGATGCTGCTGTCCCGCTCCAGCGACACCGATCTCTTGTTGATCACAGCGCATCAGGCCTCGCCCGCCGGCGCCGCTCCCCCCGCCGCAGCCGAGAGGGTGCCGATCCTTGCCGCCGGTCCGGCCAAGGCAGCCGGCATCAATCTCGGCAACCGGCGCTCCTTCGCCGACGTGGGAGCGACCATCGCCGAGATCTTCGGTGTCGCGGCGCCACCGGCCGGCGAGAGCTTCCTCGAAGACATCGCCTGAGGGTCCCGCAGATGCTGATTCCCGAGTTGATCCGCAAGAAGCGGGACGGCGAGAAGCTCGCCGACGAAGAGATCCGACAGTTCTTGGACGGCGTGACCCACGACCGGATCCCCGACTATCAGATCGCGGCGATGTTGATGGCGGTCTACCTGCGCGGCCTCGACGAGGGTGAGCTCGCCGTTTGGGCCGATGCCATGCTGCACTCTGGCGACGTGCTCGACCTGTCCTCGATCGGCCGGCCCAAAGTCGACAAGCACTCCACCGGTGGAGTCGGCGACAAGATTTCCCTACCCCTGGCCCCGACGGTGGCCGCCTGCGGCCTGGCAGTGCCGATGGTCTCCGGCCGCGGCCTCGGCCACACCGGCGGCACCCTCGACAAGCTCGAGGCCATTCCAGGCTTCCGAGTGGAGCTGCCGACCGAACGCTTCATCCGCATCGTCGACCGCGTCGGTGCCTGCATCATCGGTCAGACGGAGCGCATCGCCCCGGCCGATCGTGTGCTCTACGCCCTGCGCGACGTCACCGCCACCGTCGAGTCGATCCCGCTGATCGCCTCCTCGATCATGTCGAAGAAGCTGGCCGAGGGCATCGATGGCCTGGTGCTCGATTGCAAGGTCGGCCACGGGGCCTTCATGAAGACGCGCGAGCGTGCCGTGACCCTGGGGCGCGCCCTGCAGGCAATCGGCGTCGCAGCTGGCAAAAGGGTCACGGTCGTTGTTTCGGCGATGGACGATCCGATCGGCACCCGGGTAGGCAACGCCCTCGAGGTCGCCGAGGCCGTGGCTGTGCTGCGCGGCGAAGGTCCGGCGGACACACGCGAGCTGACCGTCGCCCTCGGCGCCGAGATGCTGCTCTGCGGCGGGGCTTGCGAGTCCCAGGAAGAAGGCGCTGAGCGGATCGGCCGGGCACTCGACGACGGCAGCGCTCTCGAGGTGTTCCGTCGGATGGTCGAGGCCCAGGGCGGCGACCCGCACCTGGTCGACGACCCGGCAAGCGTGCTGCCGCAAGCCCGCGGTCGCGTTGCCGTGCCGGCACCGGCCAGCGGAACGATCCGTGCTATCGCCGCCGACGAGATCGGCACCGCGGCGCTGCTGCTCGGTGCTGGCCGGCAGAAGAAGAACGATCAAGTCGATCCGGCGGTCGGCCTCGAGATCGCCTGCCGAACCGGTGATACCGTCGCCGCCGGTGAACCGCTGGTCTACCTCCTGCACAATGAGCGGGGGGTCGACGAGGCCAGCGAGAGAGTCCGCCAAGCCTACCGCATCGGTCAGCAGACCCCGGCCGTTGCACGACGAGTGTTGGAGATCCTGCGATGAGCCCAGAGAACGATTCGCATGCCCATGACGACGGCCTCGGACAACGCCTCGACGAAGCGGTCGCGGCGATCCGTCAACGCGCACCACAGCGCAAGCCGCGCGTCGGACTGATCCTGGGTAGCGGCCTGGGCACGTTTGCCGACCGCTTCGAAAACCGGTTGGCGATCGACTACAGCGAGATCCCCCACTTTCCGGTCTCCGGCGTCGTCGGCCATGCCGGGCGCCTGGTGCTGGGAGAAGCCGGCGGGGTCGAATGCGTCGCCATGCAGGGCCGGGTGCACTACTACGAAGGGCACGATCTGTGGACCGTCACCTTTCCCGCTCGCACCCTGGTTCGCCTCGGCGCCGACAAGCTGATCATCACCAACGCCGCCGGCGGCATCGCCAGCGACTTGGCGGTCGGCCGCCTGATGTTGATCCGCGATCACCTGAACCTCTTCGGCGCCAATCCTCTGCGAGGCTACAACGATACGCGCCTCGGCCCGCGCTTCCCGGATCTGAGCGAAGCCTACGCCCCCGAGCTGCGCGCTCTGGCGAATCGGGCGGCGCAGTCCCTCGGCATCGACCTGGCGGAGGGCGTCTACGCCGGCCTCGCTGGCCCCTCCTACGAGACCCCGGCTGAGATCGAGATGCTGCGCCGTCTGGGCGGCGATGCAGTCGGCATGTCGACCGTGCCCGAGGTCATCGTGGCCAATCACATGAGCGCTCGTGTGCTCGGTATCTCGTGCATCACCAATCTGGCCGCCGGCGCTGGCGAGGAGCTCTCCCACGACGACGTCACCGAGACCGCCAAGCTGGTGGAATCCACCTTCGTCAACCTGCTGACCCGCATCCTGGAAGAGATCGGCGCGAGCACGTAGCAACATTCCGTCCCGAAACACCCTCGCGCTGTTCCAGGAGCGACGCTCGGATCCCAGAGGACGGCGCGGAGGCGTGTTTGAGCGCGGCCCGGCGAGCATGGCAAGCCTCTTCCTATCAGCGAATAGGCCTTGTCGAAGAGCCGCGCGAGTTTAGCGCAGTGCCGCCCGCAAGGGTCTGAGCGTCGCAGCCCGCGGGCGATCTTGCCTGCCCATCGCTCCGGCCTTGCGCCGGGTCGGACGAAGCCCGCTAGAATGGCTGAGCGGGCGTTTCTATTTTTCGATTCCGAGTCTGCTTCCCTCAGTTCGGGAGGTCGCTTTTGACCGACGTGCAGGATCATCGGGGCTCGGACACCGAATACGTGGGTGTCTATCGGCTCCTGAGAAAACTAGGGAGAGGTGGCATGGGCGAGGTGTAC
>JBCCGX010000131.1:0-13465 GCA_039029035.1 Acidobacteriota bacterium
CTCTCGAGACGCGGCCCGGGGATCTGATCTACCTGGCAGATCGGCGCTGGTGGCTCGGCGGGTTGCGCTCGGCCCATGCCGTCGTCGGCGAACCTGTGACGGAGGATGAAGCGGTGGTGGAGCTGGGGCCCGAGACGTTCGAGCTTGTCGTAGCATCGGGACGTCGGAGCGAGCCTCTGACCATACTGCGGCTCTATTGATGGGCCGGATGGATGGCGCCCGCATGGATGGCCCCCGCATGGATGGCCCCCGCATGGATGCCACCCTTTTGATGGCCCGTCGGCCAAGCGCGGGAACTTCGAAGCCGAGACGAGCTCGGCGGACGGCAGATCGATTTTGCAGGATGAGGGTGTGATGAGAACCGGCTATTCCATCTTCGCGGTCGACGATCTCGTCGCCGGGCGGTATCGCATCTTGCGTTACATCGCTCGTGGCGGCGCGGCGGAGGTCTACGAGGCGGAAGACCAGGATCTCGGCCAGCGCATTGCTCTCAAGGCGGTGCGCCGCGAGCACGTCTCCAATTCCATCGCCATCGAGCGCTTCAAACGGGAGATCAATCTGGCGCGCCAGGTGACCCACCCCAATGTCTGCCGAATCTACGAGTTCGGTCACCAACACTTGGGCCAGGACGATGTGTTCTTTCTCACCATGGAGCTGCTCGAGGGCGAGACCCTGCACGACCGTATCCAACGCCAGGGACCGCTGGCGACATCGGTAGTGCTGCCGTTGATCAAGCAAATGGCAGCCGGGCTCGAGGCGGCGCAGAAGGTCGGCGTGGTGCATCGCGACTTCAAGAGTGGCAATGTCATCTTGGTGCCCTCGGAAAGCCAAGAGGGGGGGCTCCGGGCGGTCATCGCCGACTTCGGTATGGCGCGTATGGTGGGGGAGGACGAGACAGGTCAGGTCCTTACCCAGGACGATCTGGTGGTTGGCTCACCGGCCTACATGGCGCCGGAGCAGGTCGAGAGCGGCCCGATCTCGGCGGCGACCGATATCTACTCGGTCGGTGTGGTGCTTTATGAGATGCTCACCGGCCGCTTCCCATTCCAGGCCGAGACCGCCCTGGCCACCGCTCTGATGCGACTCAAGGAGAAGCCGCCGTCGCCGCGCGACTACGCCCCCGAGCTGGACGAAACGTGGGAGCAGGCCATCCTGCGCTGCCTGGAGCGCGATCCACGAAAGCGATTCGCTTCGGCGGGCGATCTGGTCGCCGCTCTGACCGGCGCCATGCCGGTCGTCGAGCCGCCGCGCCGGGGTCGAGCGGTTGCCTTGCTGTCGGCCGCGATTCTCGCTGCGGCCCTCGGTTGGTGGGTGGTGTCGCGAGCCCCGGAGCGAGGCTCCGGGGTCTCCGAAAGCTTGACCGCGGAGAGCTTCACGGCGCGACCTTCGATCGCGCTCCTCGGGTTTCGCAATCTCTCGGGCCAGGCCGAGGCGGCGTGGCTTTCAACGGCGTTGTCCGAGATGCTGGCGATGGAGATCGCTGCCGGCGAGAAGATCCGCGTCATTCCGGGTGAGAACGTCACCCGCACTCGGATCGATCTCGGCCTGGAAGAGACCGATGGTTTGGATGCGCAGACCTTGGCGCGGGTCGGAGAGATTCTCGGTAGCGAGCTGCTCCTCGGCGGCTCCTACCTGCTCGCTGGCAGCGGGGCGCAACGGGAGCTGCGCCTGGACATCCGGGTCCAAAAGACGACCGGAGGGGAGACCATCGCGCGATTCAGCGATCGTGGCGCCGAGGCCGAGGTGCTCAACCTGGTCGAGAAGGCGGGCCGCGAGTTGCGCCGCGAGCTGGACATCGAGAGTCTTTCGCCGGACGAAGCGGCTTCTGCCCGTGCCTCGATGCCGACCGAGACCGAGGCGGTGCGGCTCTATGCGGAGGGGCTGGAGAAGCTCCGCCGCCGCGATGCCAAGGCGGCGCTCGAGCACCTTGCAGCGGCGGTCCAGCGCGAGCCGGAGCATCCGATGATCCACTCGGCCCTGTCCCAAGCTTGGGCCAGTCTGGGCTACACCCTCAAGGCGCGGCAGGCGGCCGGGCGCGCGTTCGATCTCGCCGGCAAGCTCGGTCGGCGTGACCGGCAGTGGGTCGAGGCGCGGTTTCGGGAGGCCAACGGTGAGCGCCGCGAAGCGGTCGCCATTTATGGCGCCCTCTGGCGGTTCTTTCCCGACAATCTCGAATACGGCCTGCAGCTGGCCAAGACACAGACTCAGCTCGGCGAAGCCGGCGAGGCCCTCGAAACGGTGGAGACGCTACGCCTGCTGCCCGCTGCGGTGGGCAAAGATCCGCGGATCGATCTGGCCGCGGCGAGCGCCGCGCGGGCTCTGTCGCGCTACCGTGAGCAGCAGCAGCACGCGGCCCGAGCGGCGGCGAAGGGACGCCAGCTGGGGGCCGGGCTGCTGGTTGCTCGAGCGCGCGAGATCGAGGGCGGGGCCTGGCGCGATCTTGGCGAACCGCAACAAGCGATGGCGGCCTACGACGAAGCGAAGGCAATTCAGGCCGCCGCAGGCAATCGTGGACCAGTGGCACGGATCCTGATCGCGGTGGCAAAAATTCTGCGTTACCAGGGCCGCTTCGACGAAGCCCGTGCTCTGTCCGAGGAGGCTCTGCAGGTGGCGCGCGAGATCGGTGACCAGGGCTCGGCCAAGCACGCGCTGAACACCCTGGCGATTATCTTGCGGCAGCAGGGCAAGCTTCAGGAAGCGGCTCGCATGCACGAGCTCGAGCTCGAAACCCACCGCGAGATCGGCGAATCCCGCGGTATCCAGGTCGCCTTGACTTCCCTGGGGGTGGCGAAGCGGCGGCTCGGCGACCTGGCCGGCGCCACCGAGCATTTCACCGAAGCGCTGGCCAGCGGCCGGGAATCGGGCAACAAGCGATCGGTCGAGATCAATCTCAACATGCTCGGCGAGGTCCTGCTCGACCAGGGTGAGATCGAGTCGGCGCGGCGCAGCTTCGAGGAGGCCCTGGAGAACAACCGTGAGACGGGCAGCCCGCGGGGGCGCGCCTACTATCTATCGTCGCTCGGCGATGTGGCGTTGGCCTCCGGCGACCTGCAGGTCGCCCGGGAACTCTATGAGGAGGCCCTCGAAATCCGGCGCTCCCTGGGGGAGACGACTAATGTGTCTTTCTCCTGGCTCGCCCTAGGCGAGCTGGCCTTGGAGGAAGGGCGCCCGGACGAAGCGGCAGATCGGGCGCTGGCAGCGGCGGCGGCTTTCGAGTCTGGCGATCAACCGGACGCCCACGGCACAGCACTGTCCCTGCTAGCGGCGGCCCGCCTTGCTCAGGGACGTCGAGCGGAGGCCGAGGCGGCGATCGAGCAGGCCCTGACCCGTCTGGGAGGCAGTCAGAATCTCAGTATGCGCCTCGGGGTGTCGATTCGGGCGGCAGAGATCGGCGCGGCCGCCGGTCGCGGGGCCGCTGCCATCGAGAGCCTCAGACGATGCCTGGAGGAAGCCAAGACCATCGGTTATGCCGCGATCGAGCTCGATGCCCGATTGACTCTCGGCCGGATCGAGGCCGAGCGCGGGGATCGCGCCGCCGGTAGGGAAGCGCTGGAGTCGCTCGCGGCCGAAGCCAGGGACCGAGGCTTTCTGCTCGTCGCAGACAAGGCGCTCGGGATCCTACGGCGGATCTGAGACCGGCCGCCGACGCATTGATCGGCAGCGCCAGTTTCAGCGGATCGGCCGTCCCTGCGCTCCAAGTCACTCGATCAACCGGTCAGAGTAGTCGGCGATCAGACCGTCGACGCCCAGTAGGATCAGGGCGAGGGTAGGGGAGGTAGGCCGCATCGGTCGAGCTCAGGCCAGCTCGCTTCTACACCGGGTTGGGCACGTCGATGAACTCGACCGCGAGGCCGAAGCGCTCAGCAAGATGCTTACCCAGAGCGCGGATTCCCAGGCGCTCAGTGGCGTAGTGGCCGGCGGCGAGGAAGTGATGGCCCTCTTCGCGGGCCACGTTCATAACCCATTCCGAGACCTCGCCGGTGATGTAGGCATCGAGGCCTTCAGCGATCGCTGCATAGAAATCCCGCTGGGCGCCCCCGGAGACGATCCCCAGGCTGCTGATGGGGTCTGGGCCATATAGGAAAGCGAGAGGCTCCTGGGCGTAGATCTCGCGGCAGCGCCGCACCAACTCGGCGCTCGTGATGGGTTCGGCGAAGCGACCCTTGAAGCCGACGTCCAGGCCCTTGTGGGGGGCGAACGATTGGCATTCGGTGAGACCGAAAGCTCGCGCCGCCAGGGCATTGTTGCCGAGCTCGGCGTGGCGATCGAGCGGCAGGTGGTAGGCCAGCAGGTTGATCTCGCTGGCGATCAGCTCCCGCACTCGTCGGAACTGCATGCCGGTGAGGACCGGCGAGGTACCGTTCCAGAAAATGCCGTGGTGTACCAGGATTGCGTCAGCCTCCCGCTCGCGGGCCTTCTCGAACAGCTCGAGGCAGGCTGAAACGCCGGTCACCAAGCGGCGGATCGTGCCGCGGCCTTCGACCTGTAGCCCGTTGGGGCCGTAGTCCTGCCCTTCGTCAGGCCGTAGCAACTCAGCCAGGTAGCTGACGAGCTGAGCGCGATCGACCGCGGCGGTGGGGCTGGCGGTAGGACTGCCGGCGTTACTGTCGGGGTTCTGTCTGCTCACGACGAGTGGTTCTCTTCGAGCTGCTTTTTGATCGCTTCGAACTCGGCTTGGCGCTCGACGAAAACATCGACCAGCACCGGATCGAAGTGCAGCTCGCGATCCACCACGATGCGGCGTACAGCCTCATCGTGGCTGAAGGCTTCTTTGTAAGGCCGGCGACTGGTGATCGCATCGTAAGCGTCAGCGATGGCCACGATGCGCGCGGCAAGGGGGATGTCTGCCGCTGCCCGCCCTTCGGGATAGCCCTTGCCATCCCAGCGCTCATGGTGGCTGTAGGCGATTTCCATCGCCATCTTGAGGAACGTCTGGCCCTCGTACTTCTCCAGCACCGAGCTCAGCGTATCGCCGCCGATGGTCGTGTGGCTGCGCATGATCTCGACCTCTTCTTCGGTCAAGATGCCGGGTTTGCGCAGGATCGCATCGGGAATGCCGACTTTGCCGATGTCATGCAGCGGACTGGATTTGTGGACACCTTCGATGAACTCTTCGTCGACTTCGTCGCTGTAGACGCCCTGGCGCAGCCCTTCGGCCAGGACACGGCTGTACTCAGACATTCTCTCGAGGTGCAAACCGGTGTCGCTGTCGCGCGATTCCGCCAGCTTGGCGAGGGTCAGCAGGGCGATGTCGCGAGCGTGCCGAACTTCCTCCGTGCGCTCCTCGACCATGCGTTCGAGGTCCGATTGGTAGTCGCGATTCTGCTGTACCAGGCGGCGGCGCTCGAACGCTCTCTCGATCGTGTTGTGCAGATCCTCGAGCTCGAACGGCTTGGCCAGGTAGTCGTAGGCGCCGGCGCGAACACACTGGCGCACGGTCGCCAGGTCTTGCAGGCCCGAGACCATGACCACCTGAATGTCGGCATCGATCGTCTTGATCTGACGCAGCAGCTTGAGCCCTGAGGTACCGGGCATCTCGATGTCGAGCAGCACGAGCGCCGGACGGTGGTCGCTAGAAGCGGTGTCGATCGCCTCCGTCGCATCTCCGGTCACGTGCACCGAGTATCCGAGATAAGACAACTGGGTCTTGATCAGCTCGCGTACCGTCGACTCATCGTCGACGACGAGGACGAAGTCTTCCATACGGTCTGTGTCAGCTATTCGATTCGGAGGTCAGCTCAGAGAAGCGGGAAGGGTCGACATGAGGTGAGATTCTACACCAAGCGGGCGGCGAGCACTTCGCCGCCCGCCCGTCGACTCGAAGCTCAGCGCCCGCGGCCGCCGGAGTAGCGTCGGCCGCCGCCACCGCCCTGGCCGCCGCGGCCGCCGCCGCGTCCACCGCGCCCACCACGTCCGCCGCGGCCACCGTCGCGTCCGCCGCCGTCACGCCGTCCACGCGAATCGCCGGAATCCTCTTGCGCCAGGTGCGCGAGGGGATCCTTTTCGGGGTCGTAGGTCGGGTCTTCGAGGAGCACCGCCTTGCGGGACAGGCGGATGCGGCCTTTCTCGGCGTCGATGTCGAGCACCTTGACCTTCACCTGGTCGCCCTCGCGCACGATGTCCTGCACCTGGCGGACCCGGAAGGGGGCTAGCTCGCTGATATGCAACAGGCCCTCGGTACCGGGCAGGATCTCGACGAAAGCACCGAAGGACTCGACCCGCGTCACTACGCCGTCGTAGGTCTTGCCGATCTCGGGTACCTCGGTGAGCTTCTGGATGATGTCCAGGGCGCGCCGGGCCGATGTGCCATCGGGGGAAGCAACGACGATCTTGCCTTCGCCGTCGATCTCGACTTCGCAGCCGGTCTCTTCCTGGATGCCGCGGATCGTCTTGCCGCCGGGGCCGATGATGTCGCGGATCTTGTCGCGGTGGACCTGCAGGGTGAAGAGACGCGGAGCGAGGGGCGAGATGTCTGCCCGGGGGGCCGCGAGCGCGTCTTGCATCCGATCCAGGATATGCAATCGGCCGGCGCGAGCCTGCTCCAGGGCCTGGCCCATGATCTCCCGACTGACGCCGCCGATCTTGATGTCCATCTGCAGCGCGGTGATGCCGTCGGGGGTGCCAGCGACCTTGAAGTCCATGTCGCCATGGTGGTCTTCCTGACCTGCGATGTCACTCATGATGGCGAATTGGTCGCCGCGCTTGATCAGACCCATGGCGACGCCAGCGACCGGCGCCAGCATCGGGACGCCGACATCGAACAGGGCCAGCGAGCCACCGCACACCGTCGCCATCGACGACGACCCGTTGGACTCGAGGATGTCCGACACCAGGCGGATGGTGTAGGGGAAGTCGTCCTCGTGAGGCAGTACCGGCGTCAGAGCGCGCCGAGCCAGGACACCGTGGCCGATCTCGCGCCGACCGGGCCCGCGCATGAAGCGCACCTCGCCGACGGAGAAGGGCGGGAAGTTGTAGTGCAACAGGAACTTCTGCAGACTCTCGCCGCCGTACTCCTCGATGATCTGGGCGTCGCGCCGCGTCCCCAGAGTGGCGCTCACCAGCGCCTGGGTTTCGCCGCGGGTGAACAGCGCCGAGCCATGGGTTCGGGGCAAGACACCGGCCTCGATCGAGATGTCGCGGATCTCGTCCAGGCGCCGGCCATCGAAGCGCGAGCGCTGCTGCAGCACCACCTCACCGAGGATCTTCTCTTCGAGGTCGTTGATCGCCCGCCGCACTTGCCCGCGCCACTCGTCGTCGTCTTCCGGTCCACGCTCGAGGTAGGGGTCGACGACCGCGTTGACGGCGTCTTTGCGCTCGAACTTCCCGGCCGTGTGCAGGGCACGCGCCAGATCGGCCGAGAGCGTCGCCTCGACATCGTCGTAGACCTCTTGCGGATAGGACTCCGGATTGGGCCACACCGGCTTCTCGAGACCGCTCTGGCGGAACAGATCGTGCTGCAGGTGGATGATCTTCTGGATCTCTACGTGGGCGCGAAAGATCGCGTCGAGGATGATCTCTTCCGACAGCTGGTTAGCGCCTGCCTCGACCATGACGACGGCTTCTTCGGTGCCGACGACGATCAGGTCGAGATCGGAGACGTCGCGCTGCGAGTTGGTCGGGTTGAACACCAGCTCACCGTCGATCAGGCCCACGCGCACGGCGCCCACCGGGTTGTAGAACGGAATACGCGACAGCACCAGGGCCGTCGAGGCGCCGTTGATCGCCAGGATGTCGGGGTCGTGCTCCTCGTCGGCCGACTGCACCATGGCGATGATCTGTGTGTCGCCGAAGTAGTTCTTTGGGAACAGGGGCCGCAGAGGCCGATCGATCAGGCGGCAGGAGATGATCTCCTTCTCTGCCGGACGTCCTTCGCGCTTGAAGAAGCCGCCGGGGATACGGCCGGCTGCGGCGCTGTACTCGCGATACTCGACGGTCAGCGGCAGGAAGGGGCGACGGACGGTGGGGTCGCCAGCCATGCAGGCGGTCACCAGGACGGCGGTTTCGCCGCAGGTGACGACGCAGGAGCCATCGGCCTGTTTGGCCATACGGCCAGTTTCGATGGTCAGCTCGCCGGAACCGATGGAGAGGCTTTGTTCTAACTTCATGGGAAATCTTTCATAGGAGGTGTGAAGAGGCGCTCGAAGTTGGCGCCGTGTCGGGGTAACTCTTACGCCGGTCTCTAGGACCGGGCGCCGCCGAGCCCTCGCAGGGGGCTGATCATTGGCCGCAGGCCCGAACGTCGACGCTGCCTAGCAGCGTGGTCCGGCGCATGGGAGATCGCGTCCCGTCGCCTACAGGCGTCGGGACGGTCGGCTGAGTTTGAAGCCAAGCGGGAGCAGTCAGGCGCTCCCGTGGAGGTATGCCCACCAGGGCTGGGCTTTCTATTTGCGCAGCCCGAGCCGCTTGATGGTCGAGCGGTAGCGCTCGATGTCCTGCTGCTTGAGGTAGGAGAGCAGGCGCCGGCGGCGGCCGACGAGCTTGAGTAGGCCGCGGCGGCCATGGTGATCCTTCTTGTGCACTTTGAAGTGCTCGGTCAGCTCGTTGATGCGGTGGGTGAGAAGGGCCACCTGCACTTCCGGCGAGCCGGTATCCGAATCATGGACCCGGTGATTCTCGATGATCTCTGTTTTGACTTCCACTGTCTGAGCCAACTTCAAACTCCTTCTTGTGGCAACCGACGGGTTGCAATCTGTTACTTCTCTTCTTTCGTCTGGGATTGTTATATCTCAAAGTTGCCGAATTGCGACAGCTTTTTGGCGTTTCCGTCAGTGAAAGACCACTTTCGGCTGGACAACGCCGACACCGCCGCTGCCGATCCGCTCGACCACGGAGCCCACCGCGATGAACTTACGCCGCGGGCTGAGGACCTTGATCCAATCGCCTTCGCGGCTTTCCAGGTCACGGATCAGGACGCTCTGGCCGTGCTGAATCCGGCGCTCTTGTTGGGCATCAGTCGTCACTTCGGCGAAGGGCAGCGGGATCTCGTCGAAGGGGATCCACGCCGCGGACGGACTGGCGGGCTGGTCCGATTCACTCTCTCGAGCTGCTTCCTGTTGCTCGCGCAGACGCTCGATAGTCACCGCATCATCGATCCTGAAGTTACCGATCGCGGTGCGGCGCAGGCCGCTCAGGGCGCCGCCACAGCCTAGCTTCTCGCCGAGCTCGTGGACCAGGCTGCGGGCGTAGGTTCCAGAGCTGCAGCCCATGCGAAACACCATGTCGTGCTCCGGCTGCCAGGGTTCCAGAGCGGAGAACTCGAAGATCGTCACTTCCTTCTTCTCTTCCGGCACCTGCTCACCACGCCGTGCGAGCTCGTAGTATTTGACGCCGCCCACCTTCTTGGCGCAGTAGGGAGGTGGGGTTTGCAGGTAGACGCCGACGAAGCTTTCCATCGCACTTTCGATCGCCGCGGCCGAAAGGCTGCTGACGTCACCCTCGGTGGTGATTTCACCGGTGGTGTCGTAGGTGTCCGTGGTGACGCCGAAGCGCGCCTTGCCTTCGTAGACCTTGGGTGCGCGGATCAGAAAACGCGTCAGGCGGGTCGCGCGGCCGACGGTCAGCAAGAGCAGGCCGGTGGCGGCGGGGTCGAGGGTCCCGCAGTGGCCGATCTTCTTCTGGCGCAGAATCCGTCGCGCCGCGGCAACGATGTCGTGCGACGTGCAGCCTTCGTGCTTGTCGACGAGCAGCAGACCGTCTTTCATCGGTTCCTCCGAATCTCGGCCGCCAGAGCTTCGACGGTTTCGTCGTAAAGCGCCTGGCGCGCTTGGGTGCTCGAGAAACCGGCGGCATTCTGGTGGCCGCCGCCGCCGAAACGACGCGCCACCCGTTCGACGTTGACGTCACCGCGGCTACGCAGAGAGACCTTGTACTGGCCGTCGTCGTCGACCTCTTTGAACATCGCGACTGTCTCGACCCCTTCGATCGACCGAGGATAGTCGATCAAACCCTCCGCGTCGCCGGGCTGTGCGTTGGCGCGCTGGGCCATCTCGCGTGTCATCCAGGCGGTCGCGACACGACCTTCGTCGTGGATCTCGAGCGTCTGTAGCATCTCACCGACCAGACGGAGGACTGACTCGGGCTGCGATTCGTAGAGCCACTTGGAGATCGTCTCGGGGGAGGCTCCCTCACGCACCAGATCGCCAGCAGCGTCGAAAGCCGCAGCCGTGGTGTTGGAGAACCGGAAGCCGCCGGTATCCGTCACCAGGGTCAGATAGAGCGCATTGGCGGTGTCGACATCGATCGGCAGCTTCATCGCCCGGGCGAGGCGAAAGACCATCTCGCCGACGGCCGGTGCCGCGGTATCGACCCAATTGACGTTGCCGTAGAGCTCGTTGCCGAGGTGATGGTCGATGTTGATCAGCGGCAAGCCTGACAGGTGCTTCTCGAGCCCGGTACGATCGGGGCTCGGGCACTCCATGACCAGCACCGCATCGTAGAGATCGGGGAATTTTGCTGGCGGCTCTTCGCCGATATGGATCTTGGCGCTGCCCGGCAAGGCACGATAGATCCGTGGCACCGGATCGCGCAGCCAGACAGCGGTCGCCTTGCCCTGGTGGCGCAGCAGGCGCGCCGCGGCCAGAGTCGAGCCGATGGCGTCGCCATCGGGGTTGGCGTGGCTGGTCAGAAGCAGATGATGGCAGCTCCGCAGACGGCGGATGAGCCGCTCAGGTACCTTCGACGTCGACATCGAGGCCCTCCAAGATTTCGCTGATTCTTTGACTGTGCTCGGCGCCGCGATCGAGCTCGAAGTTGAGCTCGGGCACGGTCCGCAGGTGGACACGTTGGGCCAGCAGGCGGCGGAGGTAGCCTTTGGCGCGCTCCAGGGCGGCGAGACTGGCGTGGCGCTCGTCGTCGTCGCCGAGAGCCGAGATCCTGACCGCGGCATGCGCCAGATCACGGCTCACCGTGATCCCGGCGACGGTGGTCAGGCGCACGCGAGGGTCACGCATCTCGCGCTGGATGATCGCTGCCAGCTCAGCGCGCAGCAGATCCTCGACCCGATCGGTTCGCTGACTCATCGCATCCCTTCCATCAGCTGCGGATCCCAGTGCGTCAGGCTCGCTTCGTATTCACTATCGATCATATCGCGGATCGAATCCATCAGACGTTGGCCGTCGGTGGAGGAGCGGGCGATGGCGGCGAGCGAGATCTCAGACCGTTGGTGGAGGTCGTGGTAGTCCGTTTCCGCGATCGAGACGCGAAAACGCCGGTGGATGCGCTCGATCAGCCCCTTGATGACTTTTCGCTTCTGTTTGAGGCTTCGGGCTTCCGGTAGGTGGAGCTCGAAAATGGAGATGCCAACGACCATGGACGTGTTTTTCGTTGTTGAAGGGAGGCTGCTCGCGGACACGGCAACCAGATCGCCCGACTCAGCGGAGCAGGGAGGTGTTGGGGCCTAAAACATTGGGGCCGAAGCAGCTCGTTGGCGAGTCGGTCGACCCCGTGGCTGGAACCCGCCGGATTAGCGGGCTCGGGCAGGCGCTCGAGGCATGGCGCGCGACGCGGCGGGCCATGCACGGCTGTTGATCAGAGCGTCGGAGCTACCTCCTCGCGGACGAAAGCCTCGATCTCGTCGCCGGGCTTCAGGTCCTGGAACTGATCCAGGCCAATGCCACACTCGAAGCCGTTGCGCACCTCGGCGACGTCGTCTTTGAAACGGCGCAAGGAAGAGATCTTGCCTTCGTAGACCACGATGTTGTCGCGCAGCAAACGAACGCCAGCGGTGCGTGGAATGGTTCCGTCGGTGATGTAGCAACCGGCAATAACGCCGATCTTGGGCACCTTGAAGGTCTGGCGGACTTCCGCCGTCCCGGTACGGACTTCCTTGAAGGTCGGCTCGAGCAGTCCGGCCATCGCCCGTTTGAGCTCGTCGGCGAGCTCGTAGATCACCGTGTGCAGGCGCATATCGACCTGCTCCTTCTCGGCCAGCACCGACGCATTGCGCTCGGGCCGAACGTTGAAGCCGATGATGATGGCGTTGGAGGCCGAAGCCAGCTGCACGTTGGTGATCGAGATGGCGCCCACCGCAGCGTGGATCACTTTGATCTTGACCTTCTCGGAGGAGAGCTTCTCCAGAGTATCGCGCAAGACCTCCACCGATCCGTGGACGTCGGCCTTGACGATGACCGGCAACTCCTTGACCTCTTCCTGGCCCATCTGCGAGAACAGCTGCTCGAGAGACATCTTGCCGGGCTGTGGTGCCAGCTCGCGCTGGCGATCCTCGTGCGACCTGAATCCGGCGATGCCGCGCGCCTTGGCCTCGTCGGCGAACACCTGGAAGACGTCACCGGCCGAGGGCAGCTCATTGAAGCCAGTGACCTCGACCGGGGTCGACGGTGGGGCTTCCTTGAGACGCTGGCCGCGGTCGTCGGTCATCGAGCGGACCCGCCCCCAGGTCGAGCCGGCGACGAAGACATCGCCGGTCCTGAGGGTACCGTCCTGCACCAGCATGGTGGCGATGATGCCGCGGCCGACCTCTTTGCGCGCTTCCAGAATGACGCCCTGGGCGGGCAGCGAAGGGGCTGCCTTGAGCTCCAGAATGTCGGACGTGAGCTGCACCATCTCGAGCAGCTCGGGCACGCCCTCTTTCTTCAGAGCCGAGAGAGGCACGGAGACGATGTCGCCGCCCCAGTCCTCGACCATCAGATTGTGGTCGGCGAGCTCTTTGCGTACCCGATCGAGGTTGGCGTTGGCCTTGTCGACCTTGTTGATCGCAACGATGATCGGAACGTCGGCGGCCTTGGCGTGGTCGATCGCCTCGATGGTCTGCTGCATCACACCGTCGTCGGCCGCTACGACCAAGATGACGATATCGGTGACACTGGCACCGCGAGCCCGCATCATGGTGAAGGCTTCATGGCCGGGCGTGTCGAGAAAGACCATCGAGTTGTCGTTGGCCTCGACCAGGTACGCGCCAATGTGCTGGGTGATGCCGCCAGCCTCACCGCTGACCACGTTGGTCGAGCGAATCGCGTCGAGCAGCGTGGTCTTACCGTGATCGACATGGCCCATCACCGTGACGACCGGGGCGCGCGGCTCCTTGGCCACGTCGTCGTCGGAGAGCTCGGTCTCGTGCTGCAGTTGGACCTCTTCTTCGAAAGAGACCTGCATCGCTTCGACCCCGAGGTCTTCTGCCAGGCTGACCGCCAGCTCCGGATCCAGCACATGGTTGATGTTGACCATCATGCCGCGCATGAAGAGGTCCTTCATCAGATCCTTGGCCTTGACGCCCAGCTTCTCGGCGAACTCGCGCACCGTCATGTGGTTGGTGATAGCCACTGGTCCTGTCGGCCGATCGCCCTTGAACTGCAACTTGTCCGTGTTCGGTGTTTCCTCACGGCGCTGCGCTCTGCGGTGACCGCGGGCCGACGCTGGCTTGAGCTGCTCGACGGGCTCGCTCGGTGTCGCCGGTCCCGAGTCGCCTGGGCGGCGCGGACGTCGGCGCCGCATCGGGGGGTCGCGGCGC
>JBCCGX010000132.1:0-13451 GCA_039029035.1 Acidobacteriota bacterium
CAACGCCAGGCTGCGGTCGGTGAAGGCGAGGACGACCCGGTCGGTGGCGCTGTAGAGGATCTCGATCAGCTCGCGCCCTTCGTTGCTCAGGCTGGCGTCGGTGCCGCCGGCCAGGAGATCCAGGTGCGGGACCACCAGGACGTCGCCGCGCTTGAGGTGCTTGACCAGGTGCTTGAGCTGCAGGATCTGGCGCTGGCGCAGGCTGCGGCCCATGAAGCCGCCGTCTCCTTCGGCGTCCGGCGAGACTTCGAGGGGCCTGGAGCGAAGTCCGGCCTCGGCAACGATCTGCTGCCAGAGAGGCTCCACGATCAGCTTGTCGCATTGCACCAGGACGGACAATCCGGCGCGCAGGAAGCCGGCCGTGCCCTGAATCTCATCATCATAGGCGAGCTGTACGACCTCATGTTCCTCCAGGCTTTCCGCAAGTTTCGGCGAGGACGTCGAAGAAACCTCGGCGCTAGCGGTGTCCTCGGCACAGGCGTCGTCATCGGGGGTGGAGTCGTCGGTCGCGGAACTTTCGGAGGGCTCCCGATCGTCGGGGCGGTCTTCGGCCATGGCCCGCAGGGTGATCCCAGGCGGGCGGTAGACCGCGATGCCCGGCGTCGCGTCGTGAAGGGTGATGTCCAGCTCAGGCACTTCGAGCCCCATCCACTTCTCCTCGAGAGGATCGAGGCTGAAAGCCGGGGCTCGCCGCAGCAATCCGTCCAATGTCAGCTCGGGATCGAGCTGAAGGTCTTCCAGCAGATCGGCATTACCGAGAGGCACGAGTCGGATCCTCATCGTAGAGCTCCCCGTAGTCGGTTGACCGCTCGGTGCAGCTCGAGGCCCTGCAGGAAGTCATAGCCCAGGTAGAGCCGTTCCCGCAGCTCTTGATTATTGGCCCGGGCCATGGCGGCCACGGGGCCCCACCAGTCGCCCAGGGCGAGGGTGGTCTCCAGACGCGTACGCTCGTCGAGCGCATGCTGGTCCGAAAGCACGGCGAAGGCTTCCCGGACCTGGTCCAACGCCTCTTCGCGGTGATGCACCATGGCGGTCTCGTAGATGTCCAGGACAGCTCCGGCGCTCTCCGGCGAATGCCCTCGTAGACCCTCCATGAGATCGGCGCGCCAGGAACGGACGGCGCGATCGGAGCTGGGCTGTGCGAGGGTCCGCACGAGGAAGCACCGTGTGTCCGCGCGGGCTAGAAGCTCGAGGGCAAGTGACATGGCGGCATGGGTCCGGCGCTCTGCAGGACGATCCACGAGCGCCGTCAGCGGCGAAGCGACTCGCAGGTCGTCGGCTAGAGCCTCCGGCAGGTAAGGTAGAGCCGGAGCGATCAGGACGTGCCGCGCCAGCGCTTCGAGCGGTGTCGCGGCATCGGGCAGGTTCGCCCAGGCCAGGACGATCCGGGCTGCTCGTGGATCCCAGGCGATTCCCAGGATCCTGGCGAGCATCAGAGGTCCGCTGCTGTCGAGCGCAGCTTCGCCGAAGGGAGGCGCGTCGAGGTGGTGGCGCGCCGCGAAACGGGTCACCAGCTTGGTCAATGCGGTGTTGCACGCCGCCAACGAATCGAGGGTGACGTCGATGCCGTCCAGCGGACCGCCGGGAGGTGGGCCCGCCGGGGTTTGCGCCCACTCCAGAATTTCAAGGACCATGCTCATGCCAGCTGCTCCTCCGCTCGCTCAACGACCCAATGGGGGCAAAGCTCCATCGTGTTACCCTGGCGCACGTAGAACCGCAGCGTCCTGTGGTTTCCGTCGATGTTGATCAACCCGGCCATTTGCCACGGAAATTGAAACGTCGTGAAATGAAGCCGCAAGTCGATGGTGGAGAGACCGAAGTCGTCCGTGGCTGGGAAGAGATGGGTGTGGTACCAGCCCAGGAGACGCTCGTCCATCCGCTGCTTGCGCAGGGTTCGCTTCACCGACCGGAACGAGTCGCCGGTGAACGTGAACTGAAGAAAGGAAGCCCCAGTGTGCTCCGCCTGCAGGGCACCGCTGATCTCGAGAAGGAAGCTTCCTTCGTGCTCTCTATCGCGGAATACTCGCCCGGTGAGAAACCCCCCTTCCTCCACGTCTGGCGAGAAGTAGCGCTGCTCCGTAAGCTCTTGGTGGATGTCTTCATGCATCAGGACCTTGACGAAAGCTCGGCGGCCTGAGCCGGTCGCGGAAATGCCGAAAGAGCCGAGGTCGATCGGGGTGGGCTCAGGCTCCTCGAGTCGGCTGATCTGGAATCGTGGCCGTTTCCCGTCCTCGTAGGGCACGACCGTTACCTCGCCCTCCACGGTCGGCCGGGGCCGTACGACGGAGTTGGGTAGACCGGGGCCGACAATGCGATAGCCCCAGTAGTCGACCTCCGGATAGGACTCGCGCAACATCGCCTGCAACGGGATGGCGACGAGCTCCTCGACCGTGTGGGGATGGCGGTAGATCACCCTTTCACCTTGGAGAATGGTAAGGGTCGCGTAGCCGTAGTCCGGCAGGAGATTGTCGAGGACCGGTTCCCCGGAGAGCTGTGCCGGTAACGGGACCGGCTGCAGGTACAGATCGAAGAAGACATTGTCGAGCTTGCGCCCCAGGATCTCGCGCATCGAGTGCCGAAGTACCGACGCGAGGGACAAGGCATGCGACGAGTAGAGGCCTTCGCCTTCGTGGAGTTGGACGATGTAGCTCATGTTTGCAACTTCTCGATACGGGACATCGGGCTCACTCCCGGCTCCCGTCTGGGGAGCTCTTCTTCGTCGTCCCAGTGACCTCGGGCCTGAGCCAGCTTGACTGGGTCTTCCGGCCGTCCGCCGCCGGCCACGATGGTTGCCTGTCCTGCCTCAGAAGCGGCCCACTGGCAAGCCTGCAGGTTGTAGCCCTCGGTGACGACGTAGTTGCGGAAGCTGGCGATGTCGACCAACATCTGGCACAAGCGGCCGAAATCCAGTCCAGGTCGGTAGCGGTCGTCCAGCACGCCTATGCAAACTTTCCCCGTGCCCATATGGACGTTGGGATGAAAGATCACCGGCGGTTGCCACCACACGGCAGGAGAAACGGATGGAAACTGCTCAGAGAGTTGCAGTAATACTGAGTGACGGACGCTATCCAGGCCTTGTTCATGTGGATGGATACCCGGCGCGTCGAAATAAATGACATATTCCGTTGGAGCATGGGTCGAGTTGGCCTTGACCTGGAACCCCGAACGGGATTTAGCGTAGCGCCGGACTTGGTTTTTGGCCCGGACTAGAGCTTCATCTTGGTAGATCGGATTTTGAGAGCCAGCGGTACTCTCCGGGTGGACTTGCAGAGTATCCCCGGCCTCGACTCGACTGTCATCGAGCCGGTCGTCCGGCCTCAGGCGGCGCTCGTTGCCCTGATCGTCCACGTGGTCCACCGTCGCCTGCCGTGGTCTGTTGCGTCCGTCCTTCGGCCAGTTGGATTCGTATTGAGAGTTGATGACATCGCGCGCGATGTCACCCACCAGAGTCGAGGCTGGAACGTCCGAGATTCGAAAGCGAGCCTGATCCGGGCCTTCGATCAGCAGATGGCTCAAGATCCGGTCCCGATGCCGATCGTCGATGAGGCGACAACGAATCCTTTGACCCCTGAGGTTCTCTTGCACCGGCTGGAGCTCATCCGCGTGGGTGCCGGGAAAATAGAGCTCCACCTGTCCATCTTCGAGCACTTGCATGACCTCGAACTCGGCCGAAACACCCTGCTCCGAACACAGTTGAGCCACCCGTCGTTGAAGTGCGGCTGCGTCCTCGCCCTCGAGCGGAGGACCGAGGACCATCGAGCAGCCCTCACGCTCTGGAATCGGCGAGGCAGCCGGTGACTCGTCGGCAGTCTGCTCGGCGCTCTCGACAGGAGGGTCTAGTGTCCGACTGACTGCAAACGGCGAAAAGAGCGGGTTGCCAGGATAGTAGTCGGCCGCATGGTGGATCAAAGAAGCCAGATTGTCGTCGGGCATGATACCGCCCTCGATGTCCCGCGAGATGGTCGTCCAAAAAACCTGAGCATCTTCAAAGTTCGGGATGCGCCCGGGCGGGAAACCAAAGGTAGTCAGAAACTGGACGGCTCTCTGCTGCTGATTGAAAAGAGCACTGACCTCTGCGAGAAAACCTTGCTTGCGGAATTCTGGGAATGTCATGAGCTCGCTCCTTTCTGGTCGAGATCGTCACTGAGCTCGATATGTTTCAAACCATCCCGGCGTCTCACCGCAAGGATCTCGCGAGGCGCTACTCCAAGATCTCGGAGTTGGACAGCCTCGGGTGCCTCGAGCAATTCGAGTGTGCTTCGCGGGATCGACATTCCACCGCAGGAAAAACAAGCCTCCGTCCGGGGTGGGCACCGCCAGACCGATCGCGAGAAACCGCAGTGCCCACACTCTTGGTATGCCTGCACCAGCGCCCAGACTAGAGGGACATCCCCGGGAGCGAGGAGGTCACGCAGCTCTCCGACGGTCGAAGACGCCTTCGCCTTGATCCGTTCGGGCGTAGGCAAAGGGGCGTGGAACGGACAGCCAGGATCCCGGTCGAGGATCACGTTCCGCGTCCGTCCCGTCTCGCCGGCGAACACGAGTGCCCCGTCTGGGCAAGGCAGAGCCATGAGATGGCGAACCGCGAGAGTCGCCATCCAGGCGCCGACCAGCGCCGAGAGCGGTGCCGAGGCCCCGATAGGGATCTCCTCGCTCTTGTCGAGGCAACTCCATGGCTCTCCCAGATTGGCCCGGCCGCTTTCTCCCAGAGAACAGCCGTAGCAAGCGCCTTCGTTGCTGCGGAAAAAACGCACCTCGCCGCCCCAGGGTTGGCTCCCGCCATCAATCCAGGGAATCTGTACCAGTTGGCAGCGACCACTCAGTTGTAAACGAGCCAGACGGGAGTCGAGGCATCCCAGGACCAGGGACGCATCGCGCATTTCGGCTAGCCCCAAGCCGTTGACCAGAGGCAGAGGGCGTGTCTCGACTCTCAGGCCCGGCACGAGATGGCGTAAAGCCTGGGCTGCTGTCTCCACCTTGAGTCGGCCTACGTCGTCCGGACGAAACAGACCGGTCCGGCTGAGATTGGTGGTCTCGATCCGGTCGGGATCGCACAGCACGAGATGTCCGACGCCGGCCAGAGTGAGCAGCCGGGCGACTTCGTTGCCTAGCGCGCCGACTCCGGCTATCAGGACCACGGCGTCGCGCAGCTTGGACTGACGCCATCCCGGAATGAGCTCGTGGCGAGCGTAGCGTTCGTCACTCATCGATCAACCTCGAGGTGGCGGGGCAATAGGTCTTGCGCGCTCCGGGATTCCAGTCGTTCCAGCAGTGCAGCCCGTGGACCGGATCGCGGTGGATAGCGACCTCGCACACCGGCGTTCGCGGAGAACAGGGGCACAGAATGACGCTATCGTTACGCCGCAGAGTGTGGCTGCAGACGGCACAGGTTCGACGACCCAGGGGTCCCATGGGTCCCGCCAGCAGCCGAAGCTCCAGAGGGCTCTTGCCCTCCAACCGTACGATGTTCATATCGGGTGGCGGGGGCCAGGCATGGTCGAGCCCGCGGAAGAACTCAGACAGATCTTTCGAGGCCTGTTGCTCGGCCCTTTGACCACCGTGACATGGCAGCTCCGAGCTATCATGAGCCGCGGAGCCACCGGGCAACAGCTGAACCACGTCTCCGGTCCGGAAGGTATGGGCGCAGACCGAGCATGTTTCGTGCAGCCACTCCGAGCGCAGGGTTGTCACTGCCCGGCCACCTTCGAGAGCGGCGGAGTTGCCGGGATCTCGGGCGCTCGCAACACCCCGGTGGAAGTCCGTCACTTGCGGAGCGTAGGCTTGAAGAGTCTTTCGGATCTTCTCACTTGAAGACGACATGGGTAGGCTCACTACGGTTCGTTCATCCACACAGCATCTGCTCGATGACTTCGGGCGAGATAGCTTCGAGAAGACGCTCCAACTCAACGGGACGCATGGCATCGCCCAGCACCTCGACACCGTCCCGCGTCGCCTGGATGCGTACCCGCACGCGCCGGCCCTTTGGGTCCTCGGAATACTCCTCCGGCTGGATCAGGTCCGGCAAGCGATCGACAAAGCGGTACTCAGCCAACTCGACGCTCCATTTCAGTTCCAGCATCCCGGAATTTCCGCACCACAGCGGCGGCAGCATCCGGAGTCCAGGTGAAGCGCTGCCAGCTTCCAGATACCGCGCTCGATGGCAACCGAGCGACACCCGGGGCAGCAGGTCGCTCGCCCTTTCTCACCGAAGGCCCTCTCCACGTAGACGAACTCGAGACCGCTTGCATGGCCGATCTGCCGAGCCGCGGCGAATTGTTCGTTTGTCGTCGGGACGGAACGCTTCATCTTGTAGTCAGGATTGAAACGAACCAGGTGCCAGGGAATCCGGGTATCGACGGCGGCGATGCTCTCGGCGATTGCCCGCAGCGATGGCCGATCCGTATTGATCTTCGGGATGAGCGGAGTGCTGACTTCGAGCCAAACGCCGGCGTCACGAAAGGTTTGCAAGGTTTCGAGCACCGGTCGCGGATCCGCGCCGGTCAAGGCTCTGTGTTTTTGCGGACAGAGCGACTTGATGTCGATGTTGGCGGCGGCGATATGGGAAGCCAGCGATCGGGCGGCTTGCAGCTCCAGGAAACCGTTGGTCTTCCACAGCACCTCCACGCCACACCGGCGCCCGGCGTCGGCCAGGGCCAACGTCAGCTCCGGCGCCAGACTCGGCTCCGAGTAGGAAAGACCAATGGCGGCGTTTTCCGCCGCCGCCCGACCGACCATCGCCTCGACATCCACAGCGCGGGCGGCTCCCGACGCGGACACGCTGCGTCCGTATTGGGAGATCCGGTAGTTCTGGCAGTAATGACAAGCGAAGCTGCAGCCGGGGGCCGCCAGGGTCAGGACCTTCAGGCCTGGCCGATAGTGGTAGAGCGGTTTCCGCTCGACCGACGTAAGGTGCTCGACTGAAGTCGAGAACGTCGCGGTTTCCAGAGTCCCGCCTCGGTTTCGTCGAACCTGGCAGAATCCCACTTGTCCCGGTGCCAAAGTACATCCATGGGGGCACAGGGTGCAGACGAGCCGCTGACCTCGGCTCTCCGAGAACCCAGCGGGGCTCCAGGTCACCGGGTAGCCACTCGAAGCGTCCCTTGGTTCGACGTCCACAGTCATCCCTCGAGGAACTGTTTCAGGACCTTGTTGCCGCGGTAGTCACTCCAGGCCGTCCGAACGACTTGTTCAGGACCTGCTCCGTCGACGACTCCTCGGGCCAGCAAGAACCAGACTTCATCCCAGAACTGCTGGGCGTCCACAGCATTGAAGAGAGGCATGCGGTCTTCAGGAAAACCGATTCTCGACAGAAGAAGCTCGGCTGCCCGGGGGCGAGCGTAGAGACGTTTCACTTCGGACCAGGCATTCGCTAGGGTTGTCGACTCCCCTCGGACCTTGGCCGACACGCCATCAGCAATGTGGAGCACCGGAATCATGTGCCCCGGCAACTCAGACCACTGGATTGCATTGCAGCCCAGCGAGTGGGCTTTCTCCACGGTTTCACCCGCAAAAAGAGCATCATAGAAGCCCGATGCGTATTCGATCGCCGAGACATCTTGTAAGGCGTCTTTCGTTCCGACGACGTAGTCCACGTGCTGGCCGATCTTCTCGGCCAACGGCTGGGTGAAACAGGAGCACAGGACGACGCACTCCACATGATCGCTGAAGATCTCGAAGAAGGGCACCAGGGCCTCAGCGCCCACGTACTGGGCACTGCCATCGTTCTTGGCGATGATGATCTCGGCGTCTATCGTGCCGTGGCCGGAGAAATGAACGGCATACGGCTTGTGGTCGAGAAGGGCTTGCCGAATGTCTTTCTGGCGTGCCGACGTGACGACTTCGAGTCGGAATTGTTTTCGAAGACTGGCGCCCCGGAGGTTCTCCTGAATCTCACGGAGCTCCTCGTCCAGGCGCAGGGGCGCCGTCTCTTTCGGATTGGCAGCGAGGAAGAGGATGACTTTTTCTGACACGAGCTTTGCTCCCGAGTTAAGGAGGAACCTCTTAGGAACCCGTAGCCAAACGTCTCGGAGGATGACTTCGGCCAGCCTCCTTGGTATCCTCGCTGCCGCCCTCGGTCAGGCGCTGGCCGCCCACCAGGCCGCCCCCGGAAGGACCTCGCCTCGGAGAGCTCTGGAAATCAATCTTGATGCGCAACGAGATCGTGCCGTCATCGACGATCGGCAAATCTAGGGACGTGGCGCTGGTCGAGGATGAGTCGGAAAGGAGCGCGTTGACGGGCGCCTCCGTGGCCTGCTGGTCCGCCGGTCTGTTGTTTTGATCGGGCATGTCTTTTCCTCCCTAGTGGGCGTGATCTATTGGGAACGGACCGTGTCCGCTCCAGGTGCATCGGTGAGATAGACCC
Source organism: Acidobacteriota bacterium (assembly GCA_039029035.1). Taxonomy (GTDB): domain Bacteria; phylum Acidobacteriota; class Thermoanaerobaculia; order Multivoradales; family J023; genus JAAELT01. The sequence continues at coordinate 8,363 of JBCCGX010000132.1, forward strand.
GGTAACTCCGAGAAGGGAGGAGAGCCGCAGGCCGAATAGTTCGGGCCATCGATTCGAGCCGCCAGCTCGACTCTGTGCGGTGCTACCGCCAGTCGCCCTGCAGCCCGAAGGCGCCCCAGTAGTAGGGCTCGCGCCACTCAGTCTCGGTGCGCATCCAGCGCTGGGCATTGGCGAGGGCGCTGGCGGCGGTTTGACCATCGATCAGCAGATGGCGATAGAACCGCTGCATGAAGGCCGCCGTGGCACGGTCGTCGACCCGCCAGAAACTGGCGACCAGCCGACGCACGCCGGCCTGGAAGAAAGCACGGGCCATGCCCACCACACCTTCGCCGCGGACCGTGGCGCCGAGACCGGTGCGGCAGGCGCTGAGCACCACCAGATCGGCCGGCAGATCGAGGCGCTCGATCTCGTGTACCCGCAAGAATCCCTGGAGCTGACGGCCGGCTGCGTCGAAACGTGACAGCACGATACCCGATAGGCTGGGATGGCGCTCGTCGATCCAGCCGTGGGTGGCAAAGTGGACGATTCGATAGCCGGCAACCCCGCCACTCAGCACCAGCTCGCGACTCGCGTCGGGGCCGACCTTGTTGAGCAGTTGCGCTGGAGTTTCCGCCCGCTCGCCCGCCAGCGCCAAGATCGACTCGGCCTCGAGTCCAGCGTGTGGCAAGCGGTGAAAAAGCTCGACTTCCAGATCGCGAGTGGACCACTCGAGCGCTCGCTCTCCGATCGGCGCCGGCGAGGGGCCCTGAGTGGCCGTAGCGAGTCTGGCTTGGTTGGCTTCAGGACTCTCGCCCCGCCCTGATAGCCGCGGGTCATCTGCTTTGAAGACCGGGTCAGCGATCATCGCCAGCAAGCCCTCGACCGGCTCGCGTTCCCGGCGCAAGAGCGGCAGTAACGAAGCCGCTGGTAGATGCGAGATTTCGTGCAGCTCGACGAGCGGTGCCGTGGCGCCTTTAGAACCGGCGGCCCGGATCGGAAGAGCGGTGAAGGGTACGGTGGCGAGAGCGCCCTCAGCAACGATCACCACTCGCTGCTCGAGCCTGCCCATCACTGGGCCGAGCACCCGTTCAGCGAGCCGGGCCGCTTCGGCTTCGGCCTGACCCAGGCGGCCGGTTTCGGCGCTACGCGCGAGGGCGATGCGGGTGTTGGTGGCGAAGGTGTCAGTGGGAGCTGTGTTGCCACTCGTTGTCGAGCCGGTTTCTGCCTCCAGTCGTCGCAATTCAAAACTCCCGTGCCCGACCAACCACACGACCTCCTGCTCGCCGAGGTGGTAGACAAGCAGCGAAGTGCCGGGATCGAGCGCCGCCTGAATCTCACTGAGAGAAAGGGCGTGCGGTGGTGAAGCCCGCAGTCCGGCGCTCTGCCGCAGGCGCCCTTCGAGCTTCTCGTATTCCCGGATCATGCCTTCGATCTCGGCTTCGAGGGTCGCTACCTCGCGATCCTCGGCTCCGCCTTCGAGCAGCCTGAAACGCCGGCTCTCGAGCAGGTTGATGCGCTCGCGCAGGCGCTCTTCTTCGAGGCGAAGCTCGGCGCCGGCGTGGTGCCACCAGGGGCCTTTGCCAGCCAATCCTTCCCTGAGGCCGCGCGCCCGCGACCGCTCTACGGCTTCGAAGGCCTCGGTGGCATGACCGGCGTCGGGCTTCTCGGAGTGGAGGTCGAGCAGCAAGTCGACATAGGCAATGTAGGCAGCGTATCGCGCGGCAACGTAGGAAGTGCGGAAGGCCGAGCTCTGCAGGCGGGCACGGATGGACTCGACCACCTCGAGGGCACTCTCGTAGTGCTGGCGTGCCATAGTCAGCCGGCCGCGTTGGCGCTCGACGGCAGCCTGGTTGATCAGCGTCTGAGCCTCACCCTGGCGATCACCGACCGCCCTGAAGAGCGCCAGGGCAGAGCGTTGTCGAGCCAGCGCCGCGACCGGATCACCCAAATCCAGCAGGAGGTCCCCGAGGTTGGCCAAGACATGCGCCTCACTGACTCGATTGCCGCTCTGACGCAGCATGGCGAGGGCCTGTTCGAAGTCGACCAGTGCTTCACTCGTGCGGCCGAGGGCCCGCAGGGCGCCGCCGCGATGGTCGAGGGTCTCGGCTTCCCGCCGATGATCTTTCAGCGCGCGGCGCAGCACCAGGGCCTGATCGTATAGCTCGAGAGCGCAGTGGTGATCGCCTTCGAGGCTACGAGCCCAGCCGTAGGCTGTCAGAGTGCTGGCCTCTCCTTGGCGATCCCCAGTCCGGCGCCGCAGTTCGAGCGCTTGCTGCAGGTGGTCGAGCGCCTCGTCCAAGAGACCGAGCGAGACGTAGGTCAAGCCGATGTTGTGCAGCGTGTTGCCGAGGCTACGCAGACGACCCAGCCGGCGCCAGCGGACCACGGCACGATCATAGAACCCCAGAGCCTTCTCGAGCTCGCTGAGACTCTCCGACAGCACTCCCAGATTGTTCAGTGCGGTTGCGGCGGCGAGGTCGTGCCCCAGGGCATCTGCCAGCCGCAAGCTCTCTTCGAACGATCGTCGGGCGCGATCGGGCTCTCCCGAGAGGCGGGCGGCGTAGCCTGCATCGTTATAAAGGGCGCTGAGCTCCCAATCGGTGCTGAGCACTCGGGTGGCCGGCAATGCCTGCTCGAAGTGTCCTAGCGCCTGGCGTACTAAGCCGTCTTCCAGGCACAACAAGCCGAGGGCTCGCTCGATTCGGGCCCGCAAAAGCGGGCGATCGAGCCCGGCGAGCAACTCCAACTGCTGGCGCCGCTCGGCTCTCAGGCGTTGGCGAGCGGCGGGATCGTTCCTTGCCGAAGCGCCGGCGTGCCGCGCCAGGGCTTCAGCGAAACGTCGATCGCCTTCCGTAGCTGATCGCAGAGCGATAAGGCGTAGGCGCACAGTACCTGCCGCTTCTCCGGGTAGAGAGGAGATCATCAACCCATAATGCCCCGGCGCCGAGGCGACCGTTGCCAGAATTTCGACGCCCGCGGGCCCGTTGGGGCTATCGACCGTCAGGATGTTCGAGCCATTCGGCGTCAACAGGCCGAGAGCGATGTCGACCCCTCGTTGCTCTGCCTCGACCTCAAGGTAGTCTCCGGCCAGCAACTCGATAGCGAACGTTCGCGATGAACCGGCGGCCGAGATTTCGATCCCCTCGGAGGGCAGCGGTGGCGCGAGTGAAAGATCGCTCCAGGCGTGCTCAGAATCCGTCGATCGAGCGCTCGGCGATGGCACCGCCGAGTCAGGATCCCGAACCGTCGCAGGTTGATCGACTGGATCAGTCCCGCCGCAAGCAAGCAGACAGAACGCTAGGATCAGGCCGAAAGACTTGATGGCATATCGGGCCATAGGAAGGCCTGGATCTTATGCCAAGCATCGGCCCGTCACATCATCTGTTCAGTCCGATTGCCAGTCGAGCTCGAAGTCGGTCAAGGAGCGTGGCGCGGCTCCTTCATCGAGCCCGTGGATCGTCACCTGGTAGCTGCCGGAAGGCAAAAAATCACGGGGCACGACCAGGGTGAGAAGGCCACCCGCGGTGCGCCGCAAGTCGGAACGGCGCGAGACGATCTCGCCGGAGGACGTCTCGACTGTCAGCTCGAAGCATGCAAAAACGTGATCCATGGCCAGGGGAAAGACCAACAAGGCTGCTGGAGAGTCGCCGGGCAACTGAACAGAGTCCCGCTCACCCGGCCCACGAGTCTCGGACTTGGTCAGCTCAAAGACCGGCACGTTGGCCATGACTGAGCCGAGTCCCGCGGTCGCGCCCCCGCGACTCGATACAAGGTAGCCAGCAAGAGCCGCTGTAGTCACTGCGAAGATCACAGCTGCGGCGCGGGCAAAGCTGAGAGTCGTCAAGAAAGGAATTGTTGATGCTCCGATCTCTCTGGGCCTCGGACTCGGCGGTGCCTCCTTCTCCTCCGTCACCGTCTCGGCCACGTGATCGGCCGCTAGTGCCTCGTTGACCGACCGCATCAGACGCCCGACATCGAGCTCGTCGCCTCGCTCGGCGTTCGCTGTCAGATCACCCTCCAAAAAGCGAGCCATATCGAGTACGTGTTGGGAGCACTCCGAACACAGTGCAATATGCTGCTCCACTGCTTCGGCGGTTGCCAAGTCGAGCTCACCTAGATGGTACGCAAGCAGTTGTTCAGGATCTGCATGCGGTCCGCGGCCCACTTCGGAGATCTCTTGCAGCGAGGCGCGCAAGGGATTCTTCAAACTCATGGTGTCGCCTTCTCTGAGTCGGAGATCCCGAAGCGCTCTCGCAAGAGCCGTCCAAGGCGTCTCTTGCCCTCCCGCAGATGGCTCTTGACTGTGCTGTCCTCGATCTGAAGCAAGGTGGCAATCTCACGGATCGAGAGCTGATCCCGGTTGCGCAGCAGCACGCAACGGCTCATCTTGGGTGGCAGCGTGCTGATCGCTTCTTGCAACAGTCGAGTCCTCTCCTCAGCGAGGAGCTTCTGCTGCGGATTGTCTGCTGGATCCCTAAGCTGGATCGGCGCTTCGCCAGGACTACGGTCGCTGCGGGAATCGAGACTGACTTCTTCGCTGGCGGCGCGCTTGGCAGCCTCGCGATCACGCAGTGCGTTGGCCCAGACATTGACCGCGATCTTTAGCACCCAGGTGCGAATCCCTGCCTCACGGCGAAAGCGATCCATGCCACGATAGACCCGAACCAAGGTCATTTGGGCCAGATCCTCGGGCTCGAGCCCTGAGATCCGACGCTGCGGCACGGCAAAGAAGGCGAGTAGCTGGGAGCCCAGGCTACGCTGAATTTGCTCAAACTCCTGCCACCGCTCTCGCTCTCCAGATCGCTCGTGGTGGCTGGCCCTTTCGGCGCCGGTCCCAGCCGGTGCGGAAATCACAGGAGTCGTCGTCATTCTATTGGACTGAGTTTATCCTAAAGGGCTTACCGTTAACGGCGACATTCAGGCCGGGTCCTGACATCCCTGGAATCAACGGCCAGCCGGTCTATGTCAGCGCACAAGAAGTCGCATTCTACTCCTTGAAGCAGAATACGGCTGCCGTAGAGGGGGTCCACAGAAATCCCAAATGCCAATTCGGCTGCCGTAGTAGGGGTCTGCAGACGAGCCAAGTGCCAATTCGGCAGCCGTAGAGGGG
>JBCCGX010000133.1:0-13342 GCA_039029035.1 Acidobacteriota bacterium
GATCAGCCAGCTCTCGTCCCTCGGTGGCCTGCTGTCGCCGCAGCTGTGGGGCGCCTTCGCCCTGCTGGCGCTCTTTCCCTTTCTGGCGCGCAAGATCATGGGCGTGCTCAGGTCGCGCCGCGTCTACGCCAAGTACGACGCACCCAAAAACTTCGACTACAACGTGGTGGTCATCGGCGCCGGCTCGGGCGGCCTGGTCGCCTCGTTGATCGCCGCCGCGGTCAAGGCCAAGGTGGCGCTGATCGAGAAGCACCAGATGGGCGGTGACTGCCTCAACACCGGCTGTGTGCCGTCGAAGGCACTCATCCGCTCGGCCAAGATGGCGCATTATGCCAAGCGGGCCAAGGACTGGGGCTTCCGCTCGGCCGAGGTCGACTTCGACTTCGCCGACGTCATGGCCAGGGTCCACCGGGTGATCAAGGCGATCGAACCGCACGATTCGGTGGAGCGCTACACCGGCCTGGGGGTCGAGTGCGTCGCCGGCGAAGCGACCATCGAAACGCCCTGGCGGGTGCGGGTCGGCGACCGCGTGCTGACGACCAAGAACATCGTCGTCGCCACCGGTGCCGAGCCCCTGGTGCCGCCGATCCCCGGCCTCGACGAGGTGGCACCCCTGACCAGCGACAATCTGTGGCAGCTGCAGGAGCTGCCCGAGCGCCTGGTGGTGCTCGGCGGCGGCCCGATCGGCTCGGAGATGACCCAGGCCTTCGCCCGTCTGGGCTCCCAGGTGACCCAGGTCGAGATGCTGCCGCGCATCCTCTCGCGCGAGGATCCCGAGATCGCCGCCATGGTGCAGGAGCGCTTCGAAGAGGAGGGCATCCGTGTTCTCACCGGCCACAAGGCGACCCGCTTCGGCGCCGAGGGCGGCCAGCGCTACATGATGGCCGAAGACACCGAGGGCAACGAGGTACGGCTCGAGTTCGATGAAGTGATCATGGCCCTGGGCCGGCGCGCCCGGACCCGCGGCTTCGGCCTCGAAGAGCTCGGGGTGGAGATCGCCAGGAACGGCACCATCGAGTCCGACGAGTTCATGCGCACCAACTACCCCAACATCTACGTCTGCGGTGACGTCGCCGGACCGTATCAGTTCACCCACGTCGCCTCGCACCAGGCCTGGTATGCCTCGGTCAACGCCCTGTTCAGTCCGGTCAAGGAGTTCAAGGCCGATTACCGGGTGATCCCCTGGGCCACCTTCACCGACCCCGAGGTCGCCCGCGTCGGCCTGAACGAGCTCGAGGCGAAGGAGCAGAACATCCCCTACGAGGTGTCGAGCTACGGCATCGACGACCTCGACCGCGCCATCGCCGACGGCGAGGACTACGGCACGGTGAAGGTGCTCACCGAGCCGGGCAAAGACAAGATCCTCGGAGCGACCATCGTCGGCCCCCACGCCGGCGATCTGATGGCCGAGTACGTGCTGGCGATGAAGTACAACCTCGGCCTCAACAAGATCCTCGGCACCATCCACACCTACCCCACCTTGGCCGAGGCGAACAAATTCGCCGCCGGGGTGTGGAAGAAGGCCCATGCACCGGAGAAGCTGCTCGGCTATGTCGAGAAGTTCCACGCCTGGCGACGCGGCAAGCCCCTCAGTGCCAAGACCCGTGGTGCCGTCGCTGTCCTCGGCATGCTCGCCGTCCTCGGCGTCGGCGGCCTCGTCATGTCGACCCAAGGGGCGACCGAGATGCCGATGCCCGAGGAGCCCGAGCCCAACGGCTACTCCCACGCCGCCTTCGGCCGGGTGCTGGAGCAAGTCGACGACGAAGGCCTGGTGAACTACGCCGCCCTCGCCGCCGACCGCTCGGATCTCGAGGCCTACTACGCCAAGGTCGCCATGCTCGACCCAGAGGTCTACGACAGCTGGAGCGAGGAGCAGCAGATCGCCTTCTGGAACAACGCCTACAACGCCCTGACCTTACTGGCGATCGTCGAGAACTACCCGATCGAGCGCTCGCCGTCGATGAGCTCGGTGATGCACCCGCGCGGCATCCGCTGGATCCCCGGCGTGTGGGACAAGCTCATGTTCCGCGTCATGGGGCGCGAGATGACCCTCAACGCCATCGAGCACGAGGTCCTGCGGGTCGAGTACGACGAGCCCCGCATCCACTGGTCACTGGTCTGCGCCGCCATCAGCTGCCCACCCCTACGCAACGAGCCCTACACCGCCGAACGCCTCGACGAGCAGCTCGACGACCAGACCCGCCGCGTCGTCGCCCTGCCGTCCAACTTCCGCATCGACCGCCAGGCGGGCAAGGTCCAGGTATCGAAGATCCTCCAATGGTACGGCGAAGACTTCGTCTTCAGCTTCGAGCCCGAGGAGGGCTTCGGCGATCATTCGGAAGCCGAGCGCTCTTTCCTGAGCTTCCTCAGCAGTTACCTGAACGAGGCGGATCGGGAGTACCTCGAGAGCGGCACCTACGACGTCGAGTACCTGGACTACGACTGGTCGCTCAACGAGCAGACGGAGTGACGCGCCAGGATCGTCAACCTGACCCTCGCCCGACGCCGTGACCACTCTCTACGGCGCTCACGAATCACCCAGGCCTCGGGGAATGTAGGCCGGGGGCTTGTTGTGTGTCTTGCCGTCGCGGCGCCCTTCGGCGAAAACCCAAAGCGTGTGCGTCTGGTCGATACGGAAGACACCGTCGGACAGGCCAGGCAGCTCGGTCCGCCAAACTTCGGAGATCGGGGCCGGCGTGGCGAAGTCGAAGCGGAGACAACGCACGAGATCGATCGACGGCGGATCGGATGGACCGCTGGGGCCGACCGCAGCGACCATACCGAGCGGTACGTAGCCCGGGGGTGGAATCGGCAGCCAGGTCTTGAGCTGTGTGGCCTCACCGACCTGCCTCAGGACGGCGGTAAAAGCATACGTCGTCGGCCGCACGAGCAGCGGCCTTTCGGCATCGTCCCTCTCGGCACGCAACGTCACCACCGGCAGGCCGGACGGTTGGTTGTTGCCTTGCGTGTAGTCGCCGATACTGTGGAAGCCGTCGGCGGGCTTGGGCCGGTAAACCGAACCGATCAGGCTGTTGTCGACAGTTTCGAACTCGCTGGTCACGGAGATCCTGAGGAACGGTACAGCCGTGTCCGGGGACGTCGAATGGGTCATCTTTTTTCTCCCATGTGTAGCGGACACTCGGATCGTTGAAGGGGTCTTCCAGTTTGGGGCTCGACCTCGCCGGCCTCTATCGGAGGAAGATTCGATCAGCGTAACCGTAGACCCATTGAGCGCAATTCGGACATGGATTGGCTAGATTCCCCGTATCTCGCCAGAAGGAAGCCAGATACCTCCGGCCCCCATTGCCTCCAAGCCTTTCCAATTGATTGCAGGCTCTGAACTCCCCACAATTCAACCTGCCAAAATGGGTTCGATTATCAACATTCTGTTCGATATCTCTTCTCAAGTTCGTCCCGAATCTTTCTTCTATTGCGTCGCCTGGAGCATTCCCACTCCTACCGACAAAAACGAACCCTGCCTCCTCACCTTCTTCATACAGCACCGTGACGACTCCTGTGGAGTTTCGGTCGAAAGATCGAGCGGCGATGTTTCGCATGTTCCGCAAGATGTGGGGCTCATCATGCCCAAGGCGTCTCGTCACCCCCCGATCCCAACATCTGGGATTGTGAGCCCAAACCCCGAGGCGGCCGACGAAATAGGAGGCATAACCCGGGACCTCGAAGTTGTAGACCGTCACCGGCTCGCTCGAGGTGAAGCCGACGATCTCTGTGACGAGAGCCCAGCCTGCGGCCGTCGCCAGCCGGTCCCCGACTTGCAACGTAGCGGCGGGGCGCCAACCTTCGGCGCTATGTAACGGATGATCCGCAGTGGCGACGAGCTGCTCTTCACCACCTTCCTCAGCCACCAACAGCAGAGAGATCAGATCCCGGGTCTCGCGCTGGCGAGGGGATCGGGCCAGGCGCCATCGGTTCTGCCAATCGATCGAGTTGCGGGACAGAACGGCAGCACCGTCGGCCAAAGATTCGATCGGCTGCCGGCCGCCAACCGTCCACACCAGCGTACCGGCGGGAAAGCTGGCCGCGAGACTCGATGCGCAGCCCTCGGCGTCGTCGCCGAGCTCGGACTCTTCACCCGATGCCTCACCGAGCTCTTCACCGAGCCCTCGATCTGCCGCGCTGCCCAGAGCCCGTCCTTCCGATTCGGCGGTAAGTGACGCCAGCTCGTCTTCGGCCGCTCCGGCAGCCGAGCCCTCGGCGGCCTCGCTGGTCGCGGCCGCGACACCCGCTTCCGCTTCACCGCCGAAACCGCCGGTCAAGAGCCCGAAGAGCGCCCCTTCGCCCTCCTGCACCCCGTACTGTTTCCAGCTGAAGTTGCCGGAGTGGGTGACGCTGTACTGGAAGCCGTTCATTCCCGCACCGAGCAGCGCTCCGCCGACCGACTCGAGGGCGCCGTCGCTCAGCACGTCCACCGCCACACCGGCGACGACTTCCGCCGCACCAACGATGGCGCCGAGAATCGAGTCCCAGATGCTGTGGCCGCTGGGATCGACGAAGGTGACCGGGTTGTTGACCGCGAAAGCGAAGCGGTTGAACGTATCGACCTTGCTCAAGTGGCTGGCGATTCGGGTATCGGAACGCAGGAAGCGCCCGAGGGTGGGATCGAGATAGCGTGCGCCGAAATCGTAGAGATTGGCGGTCTCGTCGAGCTCCTTGCCCTGAAATTTGGGCCGAAAGTCGTCCGGCCCGACCGTTCCGGGCTGGTACACGCCGCCGTAGGGCTGGTAAGCCACCCGGGTCGCCAGCTGGCCGTCCTCGCCCGTCGTGAGAGAGGTCGAACGCAGGTGATCGCGGTGCAAGTAAAGGGTTCCCGGGCGCGGAATACCGCCCACTGGCGAGTCGCCGGCCGAAGCGTTCTGGCGCGAGGTCACGGTGGCGACGATGCCGCCGGAGCTGGTGACGTCATGGGTGAAATCCTCGCTGCCGTCGGCATGGCGGGTGACCTGAAAGATCGGGCTGATGTAGAGGGTTTGTATGCCGTCGGGGGTCTGCTTCTGCAACCGCCTGCCGGCATCGTCATAGAGGTTCACCGCCAGCAACGACTCGTCGTCGCGATCGACCCGGATCAGCCGGTTGCGCACGTCGTAGTGGAAATCCCAGCGCACCGCCGCCAGCTCTTTCCGCGTCAGGTTGCCGTTGAGGTCGTAGCGCGCCTGAAACGGGGGTTGCTCGACCCCGGAGCCGGCGACCACGCGATGGGCCTCGTAGTCGTAACCGTAGCCGTCCTTGGCGGTCAGGTTGCCGGAGGCGTCATAGTCGAACAACCGCGTACCGTACAGCCCCGGAGCCTCGGCCAGCGTCAGCCGGGTCAGACTGTAGTCGAACTGCTGCGACGTATCGATCCCGTCGGGCTGCAGTTGGTCGGCCAGGCTGGTGACCTGTTGCAGGTGGTTCCAGCTCAGCGTGGTGTCGAGCAGAGGTTGGCCCAGGCTATCGTCCAAGCGTGTGTGGATCGGCTCGCCGGTGGGCGAATACGAATGCAGCGCCAGGGTGCCGTTGCCATAATCGACCTGCCGCGGACCGCCCACCGGAGCGTAGTCACTGAACCTGGCATAGGCGGTCTCCGGCGATGCGATCTCCGCCAGGTGCCCCATGCGATAGGATCTCTCGATCTCGAAGCCGCTGGGGTAGGTGAGCTGCTGCAAACGCCGCAGAGGATCGAAGGTCCGTCGCGTGACCCAGGATCGCCCGTCGAGCTCCAGAAGGGTCTCGCTGCGGTTGCGCTGGCGATCGTAGGCGTAGCCGTAGCGGTAGAGCAGATCACCGGCCGGATTCCTCGCTTCGAGGCCGGTGCGTCGCCCGAGGCCGTTCGCCACGTCGGGGTCGTCGTAGTGGTAACGGATGACGCCGGAGCCTTCGCCTGGCGGCAACTCCTTGCGGATCATCCGCGACAACGCGTCGTAGTGGAAGCGGGTCACCTGACCCTTGGCGTCGGTGGTGCTCGCAAGCAACCCGGTGGCGGGATCGTAGCCCAGCACCAGGGCTTTGCGACCTGGCTCACAGAGTGGCTCCTCCACCTCGCTGCAGGTGTTCTGATCCGGGTTGTCGATCGACGTTCGCCGGCTCAGGGAGTCGTAGGTGATCGTATTGGTCACCCCCAACGGATTGTCGGGTGTCACCGGATCGGTGGTCGACGTGAGCCGTCCGATCGCATCGTAGTCGAACACCGTCGTGGCGCTCTCGTCGGCGGGCAGGGTGATGCGCCGTAGCTTGCGCCGCGAGGCGTAATAGTCGTACTCGAGCACCTTCGCCAACCGATAAGGGTCCTCGTCGGCCCGGGTGATCGTGACCCGTAGGCTCTTGTCGAAAACCTTGGACGTCACCGAGGTCTCCGAGCCGTCGGGCCCGGCGGGGACGACGTGGCGCACGACCCGGCCGTAGACGTCGAACGTCTGGCTCGCCCACAGAAGATCGTCGGCGCCATCGCTGGACGTACAGTCGAGCTCGTCGACGGAGGCAACATACCGTGGAATGGACTGCCGGAAGCGCTTCTCGCGAGTGAAGAAATTGGAGCACGATGCAGCGAGACCGACGGCCGGCGCCTCTTCTGCCACCGACAGGTAATCACGCCCCAGGCCGTCGACGTACAGCCGGCGCCAACGCCACAGCGGCTCTTCCCCTTCACGGGTCCAATCCTGCAGTTCCTCCTCGTGCAGGAGAATGCGCCGGGAATCGTCCCGCTGGCGCGACATGCGGGTCAGAGTCACCACCTGCGCGGTTTGGAAGAGGTCCCTGTCGCCGGTCACGTCGGCAGCGACACAGTTGGGATCCGCGGCGACGTTCGCAGGCGCCTGCGGCAGTGGCCCCTGGGTCGCGCTCACCCGGCCGAAGTTGTCGAGGCAATGCACGCTGACGTTGCCGCCCGGAGCTGCGCCGTCTTTGCCGGCCGGCGTCGCCGAGGCAATCCGGACACCGAACCTGGGGTCGAATCCCAGGTGGTGCACGAGGCGCTCGCCGCGCTCGTTGGCCGGTGACGTGATGGTCGCGAGGAACGTCTTGTAGACATCGTCGTAAGACAGGTGGGTCGTCCGATCACCGGGCCCGGGCGGTGTCTCGGTGATCCGGTTACCGAAATCGTCGTAGGTGTAGCTCGTCGTCAGGAAATGCCCCGGCGGCGTATTGTCGTAGATCGACCGGCTCTCGAGATTCCGGTCTTGGGTGTACGCGAGATGCTGTAGCTCGAAATCGGCGGCGTCGAAGACCTCGAAGCTCGAGCATGCCTCGACGGCGGAGATTTTTCGCCCGGTAAGGAAGCCGATCTGCCAACTGTCGGGGGCAATCTCCGACGCCTGCTGGCAGGAGATGTCACCTTCCGGGGTGACGATCCGGTTGTCATAGCGCGAGCAGGTAAAAACATTGTCAGCTGGGTCGAGATCTCTCCCAAGTCGATCGCTGGTGCCCCAATCGGCGAGCCGGACGACATTGCCACAGGCGTCGTGCTCGAAGGTCTTGCGGCGGGTGAAGTCGTCGTCCCCGTAACTAAAGGTATGGAGCAGCGTTTCTTTCTTCAACACTTCCCAGACTTTGGGAAAGGGCTGGCTCACCCCGGTTGCGGTCAACGCGGCCTCATAGCGGGTCTCGGAAGCCGACAAGCGCGTGGCGGCTTCAGCTTCGGGACAGCGCGGATCGGGCGCGATGCGGCCGTCGCACTGGTAGGTGATCTCGGCGGTGGTCCCGGTCAGAGGAAAGCCCTGATTCAGCGTCGTCACAGTTCGTCGACCACTGACTTCGTTCAGTCTGCGGACCTGGCGAAAACCCTGCCAGCCGCGGCCAGAGGCCAGGTCCGTCAACCCGCCTTCGTAGGAGTGCACCTCGCTATAGCGGTAGGTCGAGGCATTAACCTCGGGATCGTTGCTGCGGACGACCCGGCGAACGACCTGCATCGAGCTGCCACCGACACGCTGGAAGGGTCCTTGCGCCGGAGTCTGGCGGTAGGGATAGGTCAGCGCGTCGCTGCTGGTACCGTCGCCGTTGACGCCGGACCGTACGCCAGCGGTGTAGACCTCGGGGTCGGACAGCGGCAAATAGGTGATCTCGACCGTCCCGCCGACCGAATCGATCAACCCATCGGCCAGATCCGGGATCTCACCTTGGGACAGATAACCTTCGAAACGCAGCGACCCGAGTCCCGTCACCCCCTGCACCAGATCCGTCTTGCCGTCACCGTCGAGATCCATCGGCCAGACCGTCTCGACATCGGTGGAGCTCAAGGTGGCGTCGGCCGGCCTGCCTTTGTCGAACCCGGTGTTGAGGTTGCGATACACCACGAGATCGAGCACACCGTCGCGCGACTCCGCCTGCACGAGATCGATCCGGCGGTCGCCGTCGGCGTCCATCGGCCAAAAGGCACCAGCGTTGATCAAGCCTCTCTCGGTGTCGGTCGTACACCCTGGAGCGAAGCCTCCGGAGACCAGGCGCTCGCAGACGAAGCCACCCGCACCGTCGGCAAGAAAGGTGGAGAGCTGCAGGGTCGTGCCTTCTTTGGCCCAGCCCTGCACCAGATCGGTCTTGCCGTCGCCGTTGACGTCCAGCGGCCAGAGTGCCACCAGGTTGGTGGAGCCGCTGCGCAGATCGTTCTCGAGGCCCGCCGCGAAGCTGCGGCCATCCGACAAATAGGTGGTGAGACGAATCGAGTCACCACCGGCGTGGAAAGCCTGCACCAGATCGACCATGCCATCGCCGTTGACCTCGGCGGGCCAGAATCGCTCGTTGTCGCGCCGCACAATCTCCCGCGATCCGCTGACCGCGAAGCCATCTGCCGAGCCCAGCAGAGTCACCACCGAGTAGACAGTCAGCTGCCTCCAGGCGAGGACCAGATCAGTGATCCCGTCGCCGTTGGCATCCATCGGCCAGAGATGATCCGGCCGCGCGGGCAGCTCGAGGCGTTCTTCGGGCCCGGGCTCGAAGCCGCAGGTGTCGTCGTTGGCGACGAAAGCGGCATAAGCCAGGCGATCCTGATCGGCGTAAAGGTAGATCAGATCACCACGACCGTCTCGGGTGATTTCAGCCGGCAACAGCTGCGCCCCTGAGAGACGCGGTATCTCCAGCACGTAGGGGCAAGGATCGAAGGCCTCACCGTCGGAGATCAGCGCGGTGGCGACGAGTTGGTTCTCGGCCGTCGTGACGTAGACCAGATCGCCTTTGCCGTCACCACTGACGTCCATCGGCAGCACCGCCTCAGGTGGCGCTGGGCGCGGCGCCCCAAGGGATTGGCCGCGAAACGTCACCGGTCCGGGATCTTGCCAGTGAATACGCGTCGGAGGAAGGCAGAGGGCATCATCTTGCGCTCCGGCGCACTCACGCGCCGCCACGAGCAGCGACCGGCCAGTCGCTTCCTGAACCTCGTACTCCAGTCGATAGTCCTTCACCGGGTCGCTACCGAGAAAGGTACGCACGTTCGCTAGCAGAGCCCGCGTCACCACTCGGGCACCGCCGATGTAGGCCGACGTCACCTGCGGCCGCGCAGCGTACTCGAAGCGCACGAAGCGCTGCGCCTCGGTGGCGGCGCGCAGATTCGAGGTGTAGGCGATCTCCTTCAGATAGAACTGGCCATCGGCCGCCGAAGCGCCGGCGACCGGTTCATCGGTGTAGAGCAAGTCGATGGCATTGTGGTTGCGGTCGACATGGCGAGCCAAAGCCCATACGCGGACGTCGTCTCGGCCCACCGCGGTGATTCGGCTGTCGTTCTCGGCCACGCCATAGAACGAGGTCTCACCGCTGCGATTGACGACAGTGAACGAGCACGGACCGGAGCCGCACGCTGCCTCGGAGGCCTCGACCAGCCGCCAGGTCTCGAGCTCTGTTCGATACTTCGATCCCGGGCTGCCGTAGTCGCCTTCGACATTGATCAGCCGCTGCCCATCTAAACAATAACGGTCACCTGAACCGTACTCCACCGTCCCTCGGCGGCCGTCCACGGCGGGAATCGCAGCGCAACGAGTGATCGCCGAGCCCCCCTGCAGACGCCAGCCCATACCCAAACGACCGTCTCCACGCTGGCTGCTGTAGACCAGTCCTAGCTCAGGCATCGCACGTCCACGTCCCGGCGGCACGAGAATCGGCAAATGGTACCGCGCGTCGCCGTTCTCGCCGACCGCGAGCCGGCCTTCGCCAACGGTGCTCACCGGCTGATCCACCGTGCTGGGCTCAGCGCCTGCGCCAAGGTCGGGATCCTTCGGGTACGGGGCATGCTGCACGTGATGCGCACACGCTAGCCACGAAAGAGAGCCCCAAAAGACAACAACCCACAACAATCTGTTCTTATGCATGATGCCCCTCTCGATTATTCGGTGCTCGATTGCGGTATGCAACAAACTACGCGGCGGACTCCGTCGAGCCATTGGCCAGAGCTTTCGGTGCGTAAACCGGTTCGAGGCTGGGCATGTGATCTTCGTCGAAAAGCGGCACTCGGAAATTGATGTACCACAAGGTATTGGTACCCTCGATCCAGTGGATGAAGTCGCCGAAATCGCTGATCCAGCCGGCGAATAGTCTGACTGGCGTCGCCTGGTCGAGGCGCAGACAGCGTAGGGTCTCCACCGGGGGCTCCCCTTCATCGAACGGCGCTGCCGCCATGCCGAGAGGCACGTAGCCCGGAGGTGCGATCGGCAGCCAAGTTTGTACCAAGGGCTGGCCGGCACCGATCGGCGTCCCAGTTGAGGCGAAGCGAATCGGAGGCCGGAGCAACGGCCTTTCTTTATCTTCGTTGTCCTCTCGCAAAGTGATGACTGGCGCTGAGGGATAGATATTCGTTGCCTGGCCGGTGAACCCGATGAGGTGGAAGCCATCCTCCGGTATCGGCCGATAGATCGCGCCTTGAGCGCTACCAAAAATCTTTTCGAAGTGCATGGTAGAACTGACTCTGAGAATAGGTGAAGACATTGTTAAACTCCTTTGTGATCGATCTCGGCTCAACTCTTCAAGCGCTACACGGGCGACCGTCCAAGGCGTTCTGGACCCCATCGGCCCAACTCTTCAACGTCGCTTCGAGGTTGCTACACCTGAGCGCGTCACCGAGCTGCCAGACGAAAGCCCCCCGAATGCCAGGATTCGTTCGGCGATCCGCCGTCAGCTCATTGCATAGATCGCCGGAGCAGGCAGTGCACGTGGCACCACAGGAGTATCCAGGGATCACGAAGGCAGAGGCATCTGAGATACCGAGCGACTGGCCGTAGTTCTCGATATCACTAATCCAACTCGCAGGGTTGCCACCGCCGTACTCTTGCAGATTCAGATACTCAACAGGTTGTCGGCCGACGTGGCGAAAGCTCTCTTGGAGAGCCTGGAGCCAGAAGTTGGGATTTCTATAGGCATTGTAGGTCACCTTGAGACCCGCGTTGTGACACAGCTCGGTGAAGTACACCAGGGCCGACAGCCACGTACTGTAGGAGCTCGGCTCGAAGTCACAATCGATGCCATCAATATGCAACAGCTCCTTGAGGCCCTGTATATTGACAAACAAGGGATTTTTCGGGTTCGCCGGATCCGGGTACTTGTCCATGATGCACTGGATGGCCGTAAGATCCTGGTCAGAGACGGCAGGGTTGCCGATCGAGTAGAATAATTGATTTACCGCGCCACCCGACTGCTTGATCTCGGCGAAAATCTGCGGCAACTGAGGAAACTGATCACCACATGGATTGAACTGTCCGTTGGCCATCAGGCACTGTTGACCGTTGTACAGCGTGCCATCCGGATGGACATGAAAGGTCGACAGCACCACCGTGTCGAAGCCTGAAGCACTGATGGCTTGGGCGATCAACGAGTAGTTGGGCGAAAGCTGTAGGTTGTCGAACACCCCGAACACGAAGAGGCTTTTGAGTTGATCGGTAGCAGAAGCACATGGATTGGTCGTCACGAGTCATCTTCCTTATTGAAGCGCTGAAGACGATGCGAGTCGTTCTCGCTCGCACACGCTGTGTGAGATCCCGATCTGAGCTGATCGATCGGACGCGTTCAGTGGAGGTACTGCCACCCGGCGCAAGGCGGTCCCAGCTTTTCTCAGCAAGACCCGATCTTTGTTCGACAGCGTAACGTTCTGGGGCGAGAGCCAAAGTTGGCAGGGAACAAGAAAGCTGAGACCGACTTCCTCTTCGCGGCAGTAGTTCTGGTGCGTCCCGCATCACGGTTCGCCCAGGGTCCATACGGCCCTGCGTTTCAATTTCGAAAGGAGAGAGGCATGTCGGATGTAGCTGGAAACTTCAAGGCCACTATCGGCAACGGCACGCTATCGATTGTCGACTCCGGTTCTGAGGGCGGTCTCACCGCAACAATCAACAATCAGCGAATCGGCAAGTGGGGTCTCTCGCCCAACGTCGGCGACATGACTATTGACACTCCCATGTCATTATCGGGTTCCTTCAAGGAGTACACCCAGCAGAACGGACCCGAAAAGTTCTTTCTCGTGTCCTTGTCAGGCCAGGGCCAGGCCAACGACGGATCGGCGGAGAATCCGGCTGTCCTATCTCTCGCCGGAGTCCTGCGAGCCGGCGAGCTGGACCGGCTCACGGTCCAGTATGCTTCTGGCTTCGAGTTCCGTGGTCTGGCCGAAGGTATCTGGGGCGGCCAGATCGCCTGGGAGAGGGTCGAGGCGAGCGCCCCGTCGTTCCCCAACCCTCTGCCGATTCAAATTCCCGCCAAGCAACCGGGACAGATCACGGCGGAAGCCAACGCGGCCTTTATACAGCGGGTGACCCTGACGTTCCTCAATGAAAAACACACTCTCCAGGGCAATGGGGACGGCAGACCGATGACGACACCGGATGGCCAGAGGGCGATCACCTTGCCGAGCCAAGAGTTCGACTATGAGATCCAAGCCTTGTTCGAGTTTCAACGAGAGCCGAATGGGCCCTTTGCCAACGCTTCAGTCAGAACTTTTCTCAACTACCAACAGGGCAACTTCCACTGGATCAAAGTTACGACAGAAGATGCCACCGACAACGATGACAACGACACCTATTTGACTATCGTAACCACCACATAGACCTCGTCACGGCGTAGACCTCCACCTCGGCACGGCGGCGGAGTGATCCGCCGCGTGCCCGACCGGACGAAAACTGCTCAGTCGACGGCGCGGAAGGCGAAGTGGCCGGCCGGCACCGGCGCGCCGCCCGTTGCAGCTGACAGGGACTCGACCCGCAGCCGGTAGACGCCAGGGGCGAGAGCCGCGGCCGGGAAGGTCAACGGCAGCGAGTCGCGGTGGTCCGGCGCCAGATCGCGCAGCTGCCAGAGCTCGCGCCCCTCTTCGTCCGACAGGGTCACGGCGTAGCGCTCGGCAGTGACCTCATCGAGCTCGAGAGAGAGCACCACGGCGCCGGTGGCGTCA
>JBCCGX010000134.1:0-13340 GCA_039029035.1 Acidobacteriota bacterium
GGCCATGCATCGAAGCGAGCCACGACCTGATCGCCGAGATGGACATGCCTCAACTGACGCTCGTAGATGTCGATCCACAGCCATACCTCGCCGAGGTCAGCGACGGTGAACAATGTCTTCTCTGGCGTGACCAGCTCGCCTCGTGCCGCCTCCTTGGCCACGACCCACCCCGCGAAAGGCGCCCTCACCGGGACCCGCGAGGCACTGGCGTCGCCCCAGGAGAGGTTTTCGATCGTGTCGGCTGCCAGTCCGAGGAGAGACAGTGTTTCACGGGAAGCCGCGAGGTCGGCCACCGCCTCGCGGGCCTCCGCTTCAGCATCGAGAACCTCAGCCTCCGAAGTCACCTGGTCGGCATGCAGGGCTCGTTCGCGCGCCAGCCGCTTCTTCGCCACCTCGTGCCGCGCCTTGGTGCGCAGGTAGACGGCCCGAGCTTGGCCCAGCTCCACCGAATCGACCACTGCCATCGTCGCTCCCTCGGCCAATCGGTCACCGAGCTCCGTGACCACTTGCAACAGCCGGCCCGAAATGCGGGCACCGACGTGAGCGAGACGTGTTTCGTCGAAACCGATCGTGCCTGTAGTGGCCTGACTGCCAGTTAGCTGCCGTAACGATACTGGGACGGTCTCGAGGCCTGTTCGGGCGATCGCCTCAGCTGACAGATCGATCACGTTAGATTCGGTGCTCTCATTCGCCTCGTGATGCTCGCTGGGCTCAGCATGATGTTCCCCGTGTGTCTTGTCGCGCTGGCCACAATGGCTAAGAAGCAGGGCTACGAGAGCCAGCCTCAGAGTGAGTGTTTTGCTAGATAGCATTCGGGACATGGATTCCTCCTAGGCCATTGCTGACCTCACTCGGCCTTGCCACGACTGGCAACGGCCGATGGTTCGCCGTCGGCTCCGCCGCTGGGTCGGCACCCGCGGCGGTTCGTCGCGGGCTTTCAGAGCAGCCCGCTGCGCCGACCCGTTCGGGACGCTAGTTGCGCTCAGGAGGACGCTGGATGAAGCTGCAAGGCGAGCTTCGCCGTCCCTGAGCAACAATGCGAGCTTCGCCATCGCCTTGGCAGCGAAGCGTCGTTTGATGGGGGCCTATCGCTGAGCCGGTCTCACGAGCCTGGGAACGTGGAGAATGTCCCAGGGGCGAGGGGGAGGCGGCAGGCCACCAGCAGCGACACGGACTCGCGCTGAGACCAAGCCACTCGGCTGGGCTTCGGCCGCGCCAGCAGCAACCCGAGGAATATGTGAGCAACACCCGCAAAGGGCGCAATCGACGTCGCAGTCGTCAGGCCCTTCTTCCTCGGCGCAGGGCACCAGTGCCAAGAGCGGCATGCTGATGCAGAGCTGTAGGAGGAGCAGAAGGGCGAGCGGGGTTTTTCTCACAGCCCCGCAAGATTAGCATGGGAGGCGCTCCACCGCTGCCGCCGGCTGCGGAGGATCTGTAGAAAGAACACCATCCGGCTGCTTGCCGGGCTCGACTCGTCCGGTGCGACAACTCCGATGGAGCCGGGAGCTCGTGATGGCTAACCTGCCGGATTCGCCGACGGGCCTTCGTCCTTGGTCTTCCAGACCTCCAGCACCGAAGTCCAATCGTCGATCTGGCGCGGCATCTTCTCGCGTTCTTTGGGCAGGTAGAAGGGTTCCTGCAGGTACCAGGGCAGCTGCATGACCCGGGCCCATTCGAAATCGACCGCTTTTTCCGGCTCGGTGCCTTCGACGAAGGCTTCCGGCACGACTTTCTCGGCCCCGGGACCGGCGAGCAGTCCGGAGGCATGGTCGACCTCGACTTCGATGACCCCGGGTGGCACGGCGAAGGTCTCGTCGCTGCTCAGCCACCCGTCCTGCAAGCCGCGGCGAACCACCGCCTCCCAGATGGGGAGGGCGGCGTGGGCGCCGGTCATGCCGCGGCCGAGGTAGCGCTTCTTGTCGTAGCCGACCCAGGAGAGGATGGTGTAGCGCGGCGTAAAGCCGGCGTACCAGGCGTCGGTGAACCGGTCGGTGGTGCCGGTCTTGCCGGCGGTCGGCAGCTCGAGCTTGGCCAAGCGGTTGGCGGCGGTACCGCGTTGGGCCACACCGCGCAGCATCTGAGTCATGACGTAGGCGATGGCCGGCTCCATGGCCTTATGGGCGCGCGGTTCGTGCTCGTGCATCAGGCGCCCGTTACGCGAGGTGACGCGCTCGATGGTGTACGGCGCGACGTAGATACCCTGGTTGGCGAACGTGGTGTAGGACGCGGCGAGCTCCAGGGGCGTCATTTCGTTGGTGCCCAAGGCGAGGCTGGCGTAAGGCGGGAGCTCGGATTCGATACCGCAGCGGCGGCCGAAGTCGATCACTTGCTCGGGGCCGACCAGGTCGAGGAGCTTGACCGACGTGACGTTGATCGACTTCTCCAGCGCGGCGCGCAGGGTCAGGATGCCTTCGTAGCGCCGGTAGAAATTGCGCGGGCTATAGTCCGGCTGGTTGGGGCCGCCGGGAAAGACCACCGGACCGTCGAAGAGAGTGTCGGCGGCGGTGAAACCGTTCTCCAGCGCAGCACCGAAGACGAAGGGTTTGAAGGCCGAGCCAACCTGGCGCCGGGCTTGAGTCACGCGGTTGAACTCGTTGCGATCAAAATCCCAGCCGCCGACCATGGCGCGCACGGCACCGGTGGAGGATTCGATCACCACCACCGCGGCTTCCATCTCGGGCTCTTGCTCGAGCATGAGGATCGGCTCGCCGTCTTCCTCTTCGGCCGGGGCGAAGCGGAACCAGGCGACATCGCCTCGTTTCAGCAGCGTGGATGGCTGTTTGCGGCGCGTCCATTCGATGCCCTTGCGGCCGAGCTCGTAGGTCGCCTCGCCGATCTTGATCTCCGCCTTCTTGGCTTCGGCCGACAGCACGATGCCCTCGTACCATTCCCCTGGGATCGGCTCACCGTCGAACCACGACGGCAGGGTCATCGTCTCGAGCTCCTCGCCTTCGACGTGATCCTTGGCACCGCGCCAGCCTTTCTCGTGGTCGAGCTTGGCAAGCTGCTCGCGAATCGCCGCGTCGGCCGCCCGTTGGATATCGCGATCCATTGTGGTGTAGACCTGCAGGCCGCGGTCGTAGAGCTCGGTCTCGTCGAAGGTCGTAATCAGGTAACGCCGCACCTCTTCGGCGAAGTAGGGCCCCAAGCGGTTCTGGCGCCGGCGCTTGGCGACCAGCAGGGGCTCTTCCCGTGCCGCGGCCAGTTCGTCCTGGGTGATCGCACCGACCGCTGCCATGCGTCCGAGGACGACGTTGCGCCGCCGCACCACCAGGTCCGGGTTGCGGTAGACGCTGTGGTCGGTCGGACGCTGAGGGATGCCGGCCAAGGTCGCGGCTTCGACCAGGTTGAGATCGGCGACCGACTTGTTGAAATAGTTCCGGGCCGCCGCCTCCATGCCGTAGTTGCCGTGGCCGAGATTGATCAGGTTGGCGTAGAGGGTGAGGATCTGGGGTTTGGAGAACTTCTTCTCCAACTCGACAGCGAGCAATGTCTCCTCGAACTTGCGCTTGAACTTCTTCGCCCGGTCGAGCTTGAAGAGGTCGCGCGCCAGCTGCATGGTGATGGTCGAGGCGCCTTCGGCGGAGCGGCCTTCGCGCAAGTTGGTGACCAGGGCGCGGGCGATCGACTTCAGCGGTGGCAGACCACCGTGCTCGAAGAAGCTGGCGTCCTCGGTGGCGAGGATGGCATCCTGCAGCAGCTTAGGCAGCTCGCCCTCCTCGAGCAGCACACGGTTCTCGCGCGAGTAGCTGCGAAACACGTGCTGGGAGATGGCCGAGAGATCGATTTCCGCCTGGCTGCGCTGTTGGCCGATGACCTGCTCGAGGGCGTTGCGATCATAGAGCTGGGTGACCAGCTTGGGAACGAAGTCGTCGATGGTTTCGACCTGGGGCATGTCGATCGACGCAGCGACACCGATGCCGGTCGCCGCCGCGACCACGGTCGCGAGGACCGGATAGAGGCCGAAAACCCGCCAACGCTTGCGCTTCTTGCCGACGGAGGTGTCAGGTGGTGGAGGCTGGTACGGGGAGGGGCGTTGCGGGGGGGCGTCGGTCGGTCCCGGGCTCGGGCTGCCGCCCGCTGATGGTGTGCTGGGTCCCCCTGCCGTCGTGCTGGGCGCTCCAGGTGTGGCACTAGATGCCGCGCCGAGAGGCTCTCCGGCGTTTGAGGTTGGGTCGCTGCGAGTGGGTAGGTCATTCGCCATGAAGTCATTATACGATTCTCGCCATGGCGGACTTCCAACTCGTCTCACCGTTCTCTCCCCAGGGCGATCAACCGCAAGCCATCGCCGAGCTCGTGCAGGGCGTCGAATCGGGTGATCAGCACCAGGTCTTGCTCGGGGTTACCGGCTCGGGCAAGACCTTCACCGTGGCCAAGGTGGTCGAGGCGGTCAATCGTCCGACCCTGGTGCTGTCGCACAACAAGACGCTGGCGGCGCAGCTCTTTCAGGAGTTTCGCAGCTTCTTTCCCCACAACGCGGTGGAGTTCTTCGTCTCCTACTACGACTACTACCAGCCGGAAGCCTATGTGCCGCAGAGCGACACCTACATCGAGAAAGAGACCTCGATCAACGAGGAGATCGATCGCCTGCGGCTGCGCGCCACCAAGTCGCTGTTCGATCGCCGCGACGTCTTGATCGTCGCCTCGGTGTCCTGCATCTACGGCCTGGGCTCACCGGACACCTTCCACGGCATGCTGACCTTCTTCGAGGTCGGCGACGAGTCGGGTATGGACGAAGCCCTGCGCCGCCTGGTCGACATGCAGTACGAGCGCACCCAGCTCGATCTCTTCCACGGCGCCTTCCGCGCCCGTGGCGACGTGCTGGAGATCCTGCCGGCCTACGAGGAGCTCGGCATTCGGGTCGAGTACTTTGGCGACGAGGTCGAGCGCATCAGCCGCTTCGACACCTTGCGCGGCGAAGTGACGAGCGAGATCGATCGCATCGCGGTCTATCCCAAGACGCATTACGTCACGCCCAAGGAGACGATGGAGCGCGCCGTGCGGACGATCTCGGAGGAGCTCACCGAGCGCCTCGCCGAGCTCGAGTCCCAGGAAAAGTACTTGGAGCGCCAGCGCCTCGAGCAACGTACTCGTTTCGATCTCGAAATGCTGCGCGAAATGGGCTTCTGCCACGGGATCGAGAACTACTCGCGTCACCTCACCGGGCAGCAGGCCGGTGAGCCGCCGCCGACCTTGCTCGACTATTTCCCCGATGATGTGCTGCTGGTGGTCGACGAAAGCCACCAGAGCCTGCCGCAGGTGCGCGGCATGTTCAATGGTGACCGGGCGCGCAAACAGAACCTGGTCGACTTCGGCTTCCGCCTGCCGAGCGCCTTGGACAATCGGCCGCTGACTTTCGAAGAGTTCGATGACCGCATGGGGCAGCGGATCTACGTTTCGGCCACACCAGCGCCGTGGGAGCTCGCGCGCGCCGGTGGAGTGGTGGTCGAGCAACTGATCCGGCCGACCGGTCTTATCGATCCCGAGATCGTCGTCCGCCCGGCACGTGGTCAGGTCGACGATCTACTGGCCGAGGTCCGGGCGGTGGCCGAGCGCGGCGAACGGGTGTTGGTGACCACCCTGACCAAGCGCATGGCGGAAGAGTTGACGCAATATTTCACCGAGCTCGACGTGCGGGTGCGCTACATGCACTCCGACATCGCCGCCCTCGAGCGGGTCGAGATCCTCACTGACTTGCGGCGCGGCGAGTTCGACGTCTTGATCGGCATCAATCTGCTGCGCGAGGGCCTCGACATCCCTGAGGTTGCCTTGGTGGCAATCCTCGATGCTGACAAAGAAGGCTTCCTGCGCAGCGAGACCTCCCTGGTGCAGACCGCCGGTCGCGCGGCGCGCAACGTTGGTGGCCGAGTGATCTTCTACGCCGACGGTGAGACCGACTCCATGTTGCGGTCGATGCGCGAGACGAGCCGGCGCCGCGAGCGCCAGGAGGCCTATAACCGCGAGCACGGGATCGAGCCGCGCACCATCCTCAAGGACATCCACAGTCCCCTGGTGCGCATGAGCGAGCTCGACTACTACCCGACCGGAGGCGTCAAACCGTCCGAGATCGCCGAGCCCGACGTCCCCCTGAGCCAGCAGATTGCCCGTCTGGAGAAGAAGATGAAGGAAGCGGCCAAGCGCCTCGAGTTCGAGGAAGCGGCGACGTTTCGTGACCAGCTCAAGGAGCTGCGGGAGCTGCAGATCTACAGCGAGGGTTGAAGCAGCCAACAACTGGTTCTATTGACCCACTCTACGACGGTCGAGCACCTCCCGACGACCCTTCTATGACCGGCTCTCCGGCCTTCGGCGAAGCTCGAAGCAGCTTGGTGAGGGATTCTTCGACGGCAACAAACTCTGCCTGCACCTGGTCGATCTTCTCCGGGTAGTCGAGAATTGCTTTCTGCTGAGCGAGTAGCTCCACTTCGCGGCACAGGTCCGATAAACGCTTGGCGCCTATGTTGCTCGAGCTGCCGTTGAGAGAATGCGCACTCAGCCGAAGGCGAAGGAAGTCGCCCTGATCGAACTCCTGTCGCAGCTGAGCCACGAGAGCGTGGGCACGCTGGAGAAAGATCCTTCCGATGTGGGTGAGGGCGTCGGTCCCCTCGCTGCCGAGCTGGCGCAGGCAATCGATACGTTCCGGATCGAGCTCGCCTGGCCCGCCGGAGAATCGATGCTCTGGCTTCGCTTCCGCCGCTGCTTCCTCGGCCAGTTGGACGACACTATTGCGGCGCAACAGCGCCCGATCCAAGACCTCGACGAGATCTTGGCGCCGAAACGGCTTTTTCAAATAATCATCCATTCCTGCGGCCAGGCACTTCTCTCGATCTCCGGCCATGGCATGGGCGGTCATCGCCACGATCGGCGTGTGGCGGCGACCGGTTTCACGACGGCGGATCATTTGAGTTGCTTCGAAGCCGTCGACTATGGGCATTTCACAATCCATCAGAACGAGGTCGTAATCTTGGAGCTCGAGCTGCTTCAACGCTTCTGAACCGTCAGCCGAAGCGTCGGCTCGAATGCCCAAGCTCTCGAGTGTTTGCAACGCGACGATACGATTGACTTCGTTGTCCTCGACCAAGAGGATGCGGCAGTCGTCGCGTTCACGAATCCGGATCTCGGCGCTGGTAGGCTTCCTTCCCGCCGGGCGGTCGCGTTCGTCGAGCGGCAGGGTCGACAGAGCGAGCGGCAGCTCGACCCAGAAGGTCGAGCCGACTCCGGGGGTGCTGTCGAATCCGATATCACCGCCATGGAGCTTGACCAGGCTCGAGCAGATCGCCAGGCCCAGGCCGGTGCCACCGAAACGCCTGGTGATCGAACTGTCGGCTTGCTCGAAGGCGACGAAGAGGTCGCTCTGAGCGGTCTCTTCGATACCGACTCCAGTGTCCTCCACTTCGAAGCGAAGCCATGGTGTGTCGGATCGTCTCTGCGCCGAGACGCGCAGGGTCACGTGACCGTCTTGGGTGAACTTGATGGCATTACCGAGCAAGTTGACCAAGACCTGCCGCAGGCGGAGGGCGTCCCCAACCAGCCAATCAGGTAAGTCCGGGCCGAGCTCGGTCGTCAGGCGGATGCCCTTGTGAGAGGCCCGTGGTGAGTGCATCTCGATGATTTCTCGCAACATGCGCCGCAAGCTGAAATCGGTCGCCTCGAGCTCGAGCTTCGAGGCTTCGATCTTGGAGAAGTCCAAGATGCTGTCCACCAAGCTCATCAAGCTCTCGGCGGTCGAGTGAATCACGCGTGAAAAACGCTCCCAATCCTGGCGATCCGAGCTCGTTGCCAAGAGCTCCGACAGCCCGAGGATCCCACCCAACGGCGTCCGGATTTCGTGACTCAGTGTCGCCAGAAATTCGCCATGAGATGCTCTGGCCGCTTCGGCCGTGACCCGTGCCCGGTCGAGGTCCGCAGCTTGCCTAGCGAGGATCTTGGCCTCGACCAGTCCTTTCCACAGCTCATTGTGGAAGTGACGGCCAGTCAATCCGATGTAAGCCAGGAAGGCCGCCAACGCGGCGCTGATCCAGAGTCCCTCCTGACTATCGATGAGCAAGCCGACAGCGATGTGAGGGCCCAGCATGGCGAGGCCTAAAACAAGCACCAGCGTTTGACTGCGAGCGTAAACGATCGTCGCCATGCTGGCGATTGTCACGCTCATCAGGACAGCCAGAAAGGAGATCCAGCTGACTCCGTAGAAGAAGGTTGCCGAGGAGCCAGCCAGGCTCCACAGCAGTGTCGCGGCGACAACGCCGAGAGCGAATCTGAGCTGCCAGCGGCGCGGCTGCCGCTGATAGATCGGATCAAACTGCCAAACGAGATGAGCCCGCAGAGCCGCAACCGCGAGGCTGCAAGCCACCAGTCCGGCGACCAGCAGGGGATGATCGGAGGCAAAGCTCGAGCTCGAGGCCAGGAGCAGGACGGCGCAGGGATAGGTCGCGATACCTGTGCGCGAGTTGCGCGCCATACTGCGGTCGGCGTGCCGCTCGAGCTCGGCCAGATCTTTGGCACTCAGCCTGGCGTCGCGCGAAGCGGGAGCAGCGGTGGTCAGGAGTCGCATCGATCCAAAGGGGCGGCGGTAGAACGCACCTCCCTCTGGTACGTCGATATCATGGTGCCGCAATCCGTCGACGGATACTACCGGAGTGATCGGGAGAATGGTGGACACTAGAGTCGAGAAGAGCATCCGCGATCTGCCGGAGCGTCCCGGCATCTACATCTTCCGTGATGGGAAGAAGAAGCCACTCTACGTCGGCAAGGCGAAGTCGCTTCGCAAGCGTGGCCTGAGCTACCTGCGCGACCACCACGAGCCGCGGCTGCAGGCGATGCTGGCCGACGCGCGCGAGCTCGACTACCTGATCGCCGATACCGAGGCCGAGGCCTTGGGGCTGGAGAATGCTTGGATCAAGCGTACCCAGCCGCGCTACAACATCAATCTGCGGGACGACAAGACCTATCCCTATCTGAAGCTGACGATGCGCGACGATTATCCGCGTATCGTCTTCACCCGCCGCATCCTGCGCGATGGGGCGGAGTACTTCGGACCGTTTCTGCCCGGCGGCCTGGCGCGCAAGGCGATCAAGCTCCTGCAGAAGCTGTTCCAGATCCGCGTCTGTCGTATCCCGATCGACGGCAAGCTGCCGCGGCCGTGTCTCTACCACGATATGCACCGCTGCCTCGGCCCCTGTGTCGACGGGCTGACCACCCACGCCGCCTACAGCGAGGCGGTGGAGCAGGCGAAGCTCTTTCTTTCGGGGCGTAACGAGCGGCTCCTACGCGACCTCAAGCGCCAGATGCTCGTCGCGTCGGAGCGTCTGGAGTTCGAGGAAGCGGCGCGCCTACGCGACCTGCGGGCGGAGGTGGAGGAGATCGGCCAGCGCCGTAAGCTATCGTCCGTACGCGGCGAAGATGTCGATATCTTCGGTGTCAAGACGGCTGGTGGCAACGCGGCGGTGACCATCCTGGTGATGCGCGGTGGCCAGGTGCTGGATCGCCGCGAGCTGTTCTGGGAAGGGCGCGAAGGGGTCGATCCCGCGCGTCTCTTGTCGGAGGTCTTACCGCAGATCTAC
Organism: Acidobacteriota bacterium; assembly: GCA_039029035.1. Classification (GTDB taxonomy): domain Bacteria; phylum Acidobacteriota; class Thermoanaerobaculia; order Multivoradales; family J023; genus JAAELT01. The sequence goes on from JBCCGX010000134.1 coordinate 9,558, forward strand.
CTCCACACGACGTTCATACCCAAGGAGATCCATCTGCCGACACCGGTCGAGGGCGAAGAAGCCCTGGTCGAGTGGCTGTCGGAGCGCAAGGAGCAACGGGTCTACGTGCGGATGCCGTCGCGCGGGCCGAAAGCGGATCGTGTGGTCCTGGCGATGCGCAACGCCGAGCTCGCTTTCAAGCGTCGCTTCCGCTCCGAAAGCCGCGGCGCTGCTGCGGCGCGCTCGCTGGCCGAGCATCTGGAGCTCGGTGACGCGCCGCAGCGCATCGAGGGCTTCGATATCTCGACCTTTCAGGGCGCCGACACCGTGGCGTCACTGGTGGTGTGGGAAGCCGGGCGAATGCGCAAGTCGGACTATCGCAGCTTCAATATCAAGGGGCTCGATCGCCCCGATGATTTCGCCTCGATGCGCCAGGCGGTGGAACGTCGCTACCGACGGGTCCTCGATGAAGTGGGCGTAATGCCCGATCTGATCTTGATCGACGGGGGGCGCGGCCAGCTCAATGCCGCCCTCGAGGCCTTGGGAGTCCTGGGTGTCGAGGAGACGCCGATCGTCGGCCTGGCGAAGCGGGAAGAGGAGATCTACCTGCCGGAGCAGCCCGAGCCGCTGTGGCTGCAGCGGTCCGACGCGGGTCTGCAACTGCTGCAAGAGATCCGCGACGAAGCGCATCGCTTCGCGGTGTCGCGCCATCGTCGCCGGCGCAAGGCGAGAACCCTGCGCAGCCGTCTCGATTCCTTGCGGGGCGTCGGCGCCAGCCGCCGCAAGCGTCTACTGCGCCGCTTCGGCAGCTTTGCCGGTGTCGAGCGGGCGACCACAGACGAGCTGCAGGAGGTACTCGGACCGCGCCTCGGACGCTCGGTGTACGCACAGATTCGCGCCATGCAGGCGCCGGAGCCTGAACCGGTCGCCGTGGAGACAAAAGGTCTGACAGCTCGCCGGTCGGAAGCCGCAAAGATGTGATAATTTCTCGCTAACCTCGAGGATCGAGCCGCTCCGGCGGCGCGGGTAGATGACCAGGGTTCGTCCCACCGTTGGGGCATGGTATCGGTCTTCGCAGAGCCCAAGTATGACGGGCTGCCACGGAGGGATTCGAGAGATGGAGCAAGAGAACAGCACCGGTCGGACCAAAGCCTTGGCGGAGGTCGTGCGCTCGGTTTATCTCGGGCGTTTCAGCGGACTGGTCGAAGTCGAGCTCGGTGAAGAGCCGACCAGCTTGTTCTTTCGCAAGGGGGAGCTGCACCTCGATCGGGACGATCCGACCGCCCTACGGATCAGTCCCTTGTTGGCCGCCAGCGGCGATCGTACCGGCGCCGAGTCGGATCTCGGCCATGCGATGGAGGAGCTGGCCACCGAGCTCAGCCCCAACCCCGCGGTGCAGGCGCGGTTCCGTAAGGATCATGCGTTGGTGGTGGAATTGGTCGGTCCTCTGCCCACCGCTCTGTTCGTCCAGGAGCTGGCTACCCTCGGCTGTGACGAGACGCAGCTGCTCGAACGGCTCGGAGGCGTCGACGTCAAGCTGCGCTCGAGCGCCAAGACACCGGCCCTCGATCAACTGCCTGGCCTCGAGCCCGACATGGCCAAGGTCCTGGTGACCCTGGCCCAGCCGGCGACGCCCGCCGATCTGCTACGTGGGGCCGGTGCCGATCGTCTGACCGTGCTGCGCGGTCTGGTCAAGCTGTGGTCGGTCGGCCTGGTCTGTCGGGTGCGCGGCGATAGCGCCGGACAGCTCGGTGAGGAGATCCTGTCGCCGCGAGTGCTGGAACAGTTCTCTGCCCGCATCGCCGAGACTTTGAACTCGGATCCCTTGGATCTGCCACCTGAAGAGCATCGTGAGCGCATCGCCAGCCTCTTGAGTCGCCTCGGCGAGATGAATTTCTACCAGCTCCTCGGGATCGATCCGCGGGGCGGCGAAGAGGAGGTCTTCGCCGCCTACAGCCGGTTGGCGCGGATCGTTCACCCGTCGCACTCGGTGCGCCTCGGCCTCGAAGGCAAGGAGGTCGCCTCGCGGGTGATCTTCGAGAAGGCAACGGAAGCGTATCTGACGTTGTCTGACCCACGACGACGGGCGAGCTACAACACGGTCGCCGGTGTCCATGTGCAGGTCCAGGTCGATCAGGAGCAGCGCAAAGAAGAGAAGAAGGCGATCGCGTTACAGAACTACCGCCGCGCCGCGAGCTGCCTGTCACAGATGGACTTCTCCCTGGCGGTCGACCTGCTCAAGGAAGCGACCCGCATGGACCCGCAGGCGGAGTACTTCGCCCGCCTCGGAATGGCTCAGTCGAAGAACCCCAACTGGCATCGTCATGCGCTGGAGAGCTACCGCAAAGCCTCCGAGCTGGCCCCGGAGGACGCCGGCATCCGGGTTGGCTATGCCGAGCTGCTGGAAGAGATGGAGCGGCCGGACGAAGCACGCAACCAGTACCGGGAGGCCTTACGGTTGATGCCCGATCACGAGCATGCGCGCCAGGGGTTGGAGCGCCTCGGTGGCGGCCTGTCCGGCCTGGCGCCCAAGGTCGGAGGCTTCCGCAGCCTCTTCGCCCGCGGAAGCGACAAAGCTTCAGGTTAATCCGGTAAGATCAGTCGGCCGGAGAGCTCCGGATGGTCGCCGTCTCGGTCGTTGGATCCCCAGAGGAGCCGGCGGTGCGGGAGGGAGGAAAGTCCGGACTTCCACGGGCAGCATGCTCGCTAACGGCGAGGCGTGGTGACGCGACGGAAAGTGCAGCAGAGAGTAGACCGCCGGTTGCCGCGAGGCAGCCGGTAAGGGTGAAAGGGTGCGGTAAGAGCGCACCGCTTCCTCGGCGACGAGGGAGGCACGGTAAACCCCATGCGAAGCAAGACCAAATAGGGGGGCGGACTCGCGGATCGCCCGTTCCGCCCACGATCGCTCCGGCGGTCGTGACCGTCTCCGGGTAGGTCGCTCGAGGCCGTCGGCAACGGCGGCCCTAGAGGAATGACCGTCGCCCCGCAAGGGGTACAGGATCCGGCTTATGGAGCTCTCCGGCCTTCGATTCTTGATATCTCGCTCGATCCTTGGTTTCTCGTTCGACTCATGATCTCTTCCACCACGCTCCCACCCCCCGTCCGCCCCGGTGATCGGATCGGCGTTGCGGCGCTGTCGGGCAAGGTCGATCCGGCGCGCCTCGCGACGGGCCTGGAGGCCCTCGCAGCCCTGGGCTATGTGCCGGTAGAGGCAGCCAACCTGCGCAGCTGCTGCGGCCTCTTTGCGGGCTCGGATCAGGAGCGTCTCGATGCCTTCCACGACCTGGCGGCCGACGACGACTTGGGTGCCATCGTCTTCGCTCGCGGCGGGTACGGCGTGACGCGGATACTGCCCGACATCGACTGGAGCCTGTTGGCCCGGCGGCCTCGGTCCTATGTCGGCTACTCCGACCTGACGCCGTTCCTGCTGCAAGTCGTGGCACGGTTGGGAATCACCGCCTTCCATGGTCCGATGGTCGCGGGTGATTTTGCTCGCGGTCTGACACCGGCGGAACAGGAGGGTTTCGAGGCCGCCCTGGCAGGAGACCAGCCGATACGATTCCCGATCTGCGCTGAGGACGATGCAGCGGCGATCTCGGGTCCGGTTCTTGGCGGCTGCCTGAGCATGCTCGTCGCGACCCTCGGGACACCGTATGCGCCCGATCTGGAGGGCGCCATCCTGGTACTCGAAGATCTCGGCGAGCCGTTGTATCGATTCGACCGAATGTTGACCCACCTACGGCTCTCAGGTAACCTGACGAAGCTAAGCGGCGTCGTTGCAGGACATCTCGAGGGGGACGACGA
>JBCCGX010000135.1:0-13319 GCA_039029035.1 Acidobacteriota bacterium
GCTTCACTGGCGGCGATCCGACAGCCCTGGGACGCTTGGTGATCACGCGGGCAGGCAGCCTGCTGAAGAGCGACGACGACCCGGACGAGGTCAACCCGGGTCCCGGCTTCACCGGTGGGCAGGGCTCGCTGTCGGGTTCGTTCCTGAAGAGCGACGACGACCCGGACGAAGTCAACCCGGGTCCCGGCTTCACCGGTGGGCAGGGCTCGCTGTCGGGTTCCTTTCTGAAGAGCGACGACGACCCGGACGAAGTCAACCCGGGTCCCGGCTTCACCGGTGGACAGGGCTCGCTGTCGGGCTCCTGGCTGAAGAGTGACGACGACCCGGACGAAGTTAATCCGGGGCCTGGGCTAACGAACACCGGTGGCGGCTCCGCGAGGATTCGCTTCGAGTCCGACGCGCCGTTCGATCGCCGTCAGGCGGCTCTCCTCGGCTGGATCGCAGAGGCGATGGCTGCCGAGGGTCTCGCTGCCACCGCAACGAGTTGGACAGCGACGAGCCACTGAAAGGAGAAGCAGACCGATTGCCTCGCCTGAAGGGAGGCCGCAGCGGAGTAGTCGAGCTCGGGCTCGGCTACTCCTTTTTGCTTTCGGCTCCTTTGTCATACGTGCCCTCAGCGCTCGCTCGTCGGTCGGTGCGATACATTGCCGCTTGCTCCGGCCGACCCCAGGCGTCGTAGAGATCGGCGAGGCGCTGCCGGGTATCGCGGGAGAGGAACGAGTTCTCGCCGCGAGTCCGGTTCAAGACCTCATAGCTTTCGAGCAGCAGAACCTCGGCTCGGATGAGGTTTCCCTGCAGCATCTGGTAAGAACCCAGGATCCGCCTGACGGCGGCGATGGCCGATTCGTTCCCCGGGCTCGACGCCTGCAATGCGTCGAAGGCTTCGCCAGCCAAGCGCCCGCCTCTTTCGATCTCGCCTTGATCTAGTAGCAAGCCAGCGAGATTGCGCTTGGTCTCGGCGACGTCGGCATGGCCCTCGCCGAGGCGCCGCTGGCGGATCGCGAGGGCGCGCTCGAAGAAGTTCTTGGCGTCGTCGAGTCGGCCGAGCAGTTGCAGGTTGAGCCCGAGTGTATCGCTCACGTCGGCGACCCTTGTGTGCTCTGGGCCGAGATGCTCGGCGCGGATCTCCAGAGCTTGACGCAACAGCGGCTCTGCGGCTGCGAAGTTGCCGCGGGTGAAGTGTAGCGAGCCCAGACTGTAGAGGCTGGTGGCGGTGTTCGAGTGACGCGGACCGAACAGCTCGCGCCGGATGTCCAGAGCTTCTTGGTAGAGCTTTTCGGCTTCGTCGAACTCGCCTTGGCGGGCCAGGCTGGCAGCCAGGTTGACCAGGATCGAGTCGATCTCGTCGCCGTCTTGTCCCAGACGGCGGCGGATCGCCAGAGCCTCGCGGAAGTTGTCAGCGGCCTGGGCATAGTCGCCGATCGAGTAGAGGCTGCTGGCCAAGCTGTTGAGATCCCGCGCCAGGGTGGAAGGATCGGCATCTTGGCTCTGGCGCCGCAGAAGAATGGTCTGCTTGCTGAGGTCGACGGCGTCGCCCAGCAAGCCGAGGCGGCGGTAGGAGGTAGTCAGGACACCCAGCATGTCGGCGTGCAGTTCGACATCCTCGGCGAGCTCTTCGACGGCGGAGACCCGGCCCTGGTCGAGCACCTCGCGCACGGTGAGATCTTCGCCCCGGGTTCTGTCCGGGTCGGCGGAGGCGAAGAGGTTCTCGAGGAAGCCGGTGGCGGCCTCGGCCCGTTTTTGGGCGCGAACCGCCTGGGCGCGCTCCGATACGGCTTGGCGCCAGAGAATGGTCGTGGTGATGGCGAAGGCGACGATCAACAGGATGGCGGCGAGTGCCGGCTTGTTACGGCGAACGAACTTGCCACTGTGGTAGAGCCAGCTGCCCTTGCGCGCCAGGACCGGTAGGCCTTGCTGGTGGCGCCGGATGTCCTCCGCCAACTCGGCGACCGAGCCGTAGCGATGCTCCGGCTCTTTGCGCATGGCCTTGAGGACGATGGCGTCGAGATCGCCGCGCAGCCTTCGGTGCAGCTTGGTGGCTTCCCGGTGGCTCGGTGCTTTGGCGCTGTCGTCGCCCGATTCGGCCAACTCGCCGAAGATCTTGGTGCTGGGGCGCTGCGGCTCGCGCAGGCACACCGCCTTGACCATCTCGGCGAAGCTGTCTTCGTCGATCTTGTAGGGTAGGTGGCCGGTCAACAAGCGGTAGAGCAGAACGCCGAGGGCGTAGACGTCGCAGGCCGTGGTGATCGGCTCGTTGAGGAGCTGCTCGGGGCTGGCGTAGGCCGGCGTCATCGGCGCGAATCCGGCCACCGTCGCCACCTTGCGGGCGCCGATTTCGGCCTCCAGCAGCTTGGCGATGCCGAAGTCGAGCAGCCGTGGGGCGCCGTCCTCGGTCACCAGAATATTGCTTGCTTTGAGATCCCGGTGCACGATCAAGTTCTGGTGCGCGAAGTGGACCGTGGCACACACCTGGCGGAAGAGGTCCAGTCGCCGGTCGATGGCCAATCGATGGCTCTCGCAGTAGCTGTCGATCGGCTCGCCGTCGACATACTCCATGACGAAATAAGGCATGCCGTCGTCGAAGGTGCCGCCGTCGAGCAGACGGGCGATGCCGGGGTGCTGCAAGTGGGCGAGGATCTGGCGCTCGTTGTAGAAGCGCGACAACAGCTCGTCGCTGTCGTTGCCCCAGGTCACCAGCTTGAGGGCGACTTGTTGCTCGTAGTCGTCTTCGCGCGAAGCCAGGTAGACCGAGCCCATACCGCCGCGGCCGAGCAGCCGCCGAATGCGATAGGGCCCGACCCGGCGGCTGGCGGTGGCGACCTGCTCGTCTTCCGCCTCGGCTTCGCGGTGAAAAGCCCACAACGGCTCTTCGATGAAGTCGTCGACATCGTCGTCGAGCTCGAGAAAGGTCTGTACATCGAGCAGCAACGCGTCGTCGCCGTTGCAAGCTTGCTCGATCAGCGCCTGCTGCTGCGCCGGGGCCGCAGCGGCGGCGTCATCGAGTATCTGCTTGATCGTTTGCCAGCGCTCAGGATCCATTCGATTTTCCCATCACCCGAATCCACAACGCGCAAAGCAGGCGCGCGAGAGACCACGGCTCACTTCGACAGGATCTGTCGGTAGAGCCAGAGCTTGGCGGTGCGCCACTCCCGTTTCACCGTCGTCGGCGAAATCCCCTCCACTTCGGCGACTTCCTTGACACCGAGACCGGTGAAGTAGCGCATCTCGACGATCCGGCTCTGCCGCGGATCGACCGCTGCCAGGCTCTTCAGCGCCTCGTCGAGGGCGAGTAGATCGGGATCCTTGTCACCCATCGGAAGCTGGATGGTCTCGTCGATCGAGACGCGTACGATGTCGGAGCCGCGCTTGGCGGTCATCCGTCGCCGAGCGTGATCGACCAGCACCCGCCGCATCATGCCGGCGACGAAGGCAAAAAACTGCGCACGATTCTGCCAGCTCACGGTCCGGCGTCCGATCAACCGCAGATAGACTTCGTTGACCAGCGCCGTCGGCTGCAGGGTATGCCCCGGGGCTTCCCGGGCGAGGTGTTTGCGGGCGATGCCCCGCAAATCCTCGACGATCAGCGGCATCAGTTTGGGGAGAGCGTTCTTGTCACCCTCGGTCCATAGGTCGAGCAGCTGGGTGACCTCGCTCGACGTTTGTGGCATGGGCGGATTGTACAGCGGGTCTGTCTAGGTGCGAACTGCCTGTCAGATTCATCTGACCTGATCTCTGCCTCAGTCGGAAAAATTCAGCACCAGTCGCTCTGACGCTCCGGCTAGGGTGTCGATTCGCCAGAGACTCGCCCGTAGCCCGAGACAATGGCGAAGACAATGACCAGCAGAAGGCCCCAGGAGTGAAAGTTGTACAAGCCGGCATGCAAGGGCGAAACGGCTTGCCCTGCACCGGCGGTGAGGCTGGCGGCGAGGATGGTGGGGATGCAGTAAGGCAGCAGGAAGGGGTAGGTGCAGGCGGTGACGTCGAGCAGGTTGGCTCGCCGGTAGGCGTCGAGCCCGAAGCGTTCGCCGGTCCGCCGGGTGGAGGGACCGACCGCCAGGATGGCGACCGTCGAGTGGGTGGTCAACAACGAGGCGATGGAGATGGTGGCGAACGTCCAGCTCTCGGCGCCGCGGCGCGAGGCGGTGCGGGCTTCGACCCAGGCCAGGATCCGCGGCAAGAGCCCGCTGGACTCCAGAGTGGCGACCAAACCCATCAGCAGCAAGGTGAAGATCGACACACCGAGGCCGCGCTCCATGCCTTCGACAATCAACCCGCGAGCGCTGAAGCGCTCGGCATCGATGTAGAGGATCTCGCTCGCCTCGAGCAGGCCGCAAGCCAGGCCGAGGAGCGCCGCTACGACAATACCGGCCAGCAGGCCGGCCAGCAGGTGCTGGCGGCGTAAGAGCAGCAACAGGACGACGATCGGCGCGAGCACCATCGGCAGGCCGGCCGGGGATAGGTTGGCGGTGGCGTCGGCCGCCGGGCTGCCGGCGCCACCGGTGGCTAGCGAGGCGTAGGCGAGAAGGGCCAGGGCGGCGGCGGGCAGAGCGTAGCGCAATCGGCTGCGGACGACGCCACCAAGATCGGCTCCCTGGGTGGTGGCCGAGGCGATGGTCGTGTCGGAGACCGGCGAGATGTTGTCGCCGAAGGTCGCTCCGCCGAGGATGGCGCCGATCAACACCGCTGGCTCGACCCCGATCGCCAGGCCCGAGGGGTAGAGCAGTGGGGTACACAAAATCAGGGTGCCGAGGCTAGTGCCTGTGGCGGTCGAGACGACGCAACAGACGAGGAAGGCAGTGACCGTGAAGCCTGTTGGCGAGACGCCAGCGCTCATCGCCAGCCACACTAGGCTGTCGACCAGCCCACTGGCCCGGACCAAGGCGGCGAAGACTCCGGCGAGCAGCCAGGCCATGATCATCAGCAAGACGATCGGCTGGCTCATGCCGCGAATCAATGTGTCGCAGTAACCATGGCGATCGCGTACCAGGACGAGACCGAGAGTCAGGGCCGCGAGGAGAATCGGCCAGAAGCCGCGCTCGTCCGGCGCGCCGGACAGGGCCAGCCAGGCGACGCCGGCCAAGAAGACGGCAAAGGGTGCCAGAGCGCCGAGGGCCCCGCCGCGGAAGAGCAGAGGTGGTCGAGGTTCGCCATCGGCTGTCATCGTCGAACGTGTCATGATTCGTGGGCCGGGCCGGAGCATAGCACCGCAGACTCCGTGGTAATGGCCGCAGACTCCGGTGGTGGCCGCTGCGAGTAGCGACCTACCGCCCGGGCGGATCGGTGGGTGACAGGAGGTCTAGATGTCCGACGAGAGCGATGAATTCACGCTGTACGATCTGCGGGTCGAGGTCGTCGCCGGGAGCAAGCCGATGGTGTGCAACCACGAGGTCGGCGATTACTTCGAGCTCTCCGGCGAGAACTTGACCTTGCCGCAGGGGCAGAGCTTTCCGATTTACCCCTTGGCGGCGCTACTGCCCATCCTGCCAGCCAAGCAGCGGCCCACCGACGCCGCCGACTGGATGACGACCGACACTGACATCGCGTGCCCAGATCCACACTGCGGTGCCCTGTTTCGCATCACGCGGATCGGCCAGCGCACCTTCCGCCACGGCGACGTCACGGTGGTGCCGATGGGCGATGCCGTAGGCGGGGCCGAGGCGGGCGAGTGAACGTCGGCGAAAGACCGAGCGCCGGACGGTGGCAGCTGACTCCCGACTACTCGATCTCGCGCATCATCAACGGCGGTTGGCAGCTCTCCCAGGGCCACGGGCGCCACCCGATCGACCGCGAGGCGGTGATCGAGGCTTTGTTCGAGCTGCAAGAGGCCGGTTTCACGACCTTTGATTGCGCCGATATCTACACCGGGGTGGAGGCACTCTACGGGTCCTTCCTGCGCCGCTACCGCGAAAGCAGCGGGGATCGCGAGCTCCGAGGGGTGCAGATCCACACCAAATGTGTACCGGATCTCGAGGCCCTACCCCATCTCACGCGGCAGGATGTAGAGGCGATCATCGATCGCTCCCTGCGGCGTCTCGGGGTCGAGCGCCTCGACCTGGTGCAATTCCATTGGTGGGACTATCAGGTCCCGGGCTATGTCGACGCCGCCGGTTGGCTGGCCGAGATGCAGCGAGCGGGCAAGATCCGCCTGCTCGGCGCGACCAACTTCGACGTGCCGCGACTGGCCGAGATCGCCGGTGCCGGCATCGACCTGGCGTTGCTCCAGGTGCAGTACTCCCTGCTCGATCGGCGACCGGACCACGGCATGGTGCGCTTCTGCACCGAGCGGGGTATTCATCTGCTGTGTTACGGCTCGTTGGCCGGCGGTTTCCTGACTGCTAAGTACCTGGGCCAGGCAGAACCGGAGCTAGTGAATCGGTCCCTGACCAAGTACCGCCTGGTGATCGAGGAGGCCGGCGGCTGGTCGGCGTTGCAGGGCCTGTTGCAGAGTCTGGCGGAGGTGGCTGCGAGACATCGGGCCGACGTGGCCAACGTTGCGTCGCGCTGGGTACTCGACCTTCCGCAAGTCGCAGCGACGATCGTCGGTGCGCGCAATGCCGACCACCTGGCATCGAATCGACAAGTCCTGGAGCTCGAGCTCGACGACGAGGACCGCGGTCGAATTCGCTCGGCCCTACGGCACTTGCAGCCGTTGGCTGGTGATCCCTTCTCCGTCGAGCGGATTCCGGGCGGCCCGCATCAGCGCATCATGAAGACCGGTCTGAATGCGAAACAGGTCTGAAGACACAACAGGGTTGAATGCGAGATAGGGCCGGACCGCGAGGTAGGTTCAAATCGCGCGCTGGCTTGAAACGCAAGCCGGGTTGAATCGACCTCCTCAGCCCACGAACCGGCGTCCATCGGCCGAGTCGAAGCCTAAGATGATCCTGTCAGCAGCGCTGAACTAAAAGGAGGTGAAGCAACGATGCAGATTCAGACCCAGGTCCGAGCCGGCTATTTCATCCGCTATCCGTCGGGCTACGGAAGATCCTGAGACGGGTATGCCGAGGCGGTTCGATGCCGTGAGTCGGCGTCGGGCCGCCGGTTCGCCGATTACGATCGGTCTCTCAGGCGCTTGGGCCAGCGTTGGATTTTGACACCCTTCATACATGGGTGGAGGTTCTGTGCTGAGAGGAGGTGGTAATTTTCCGGGCAGGAGCGACATGGCTCGCGTCGCCCGAGAGGTTTCTATGTCTCCATGGTTCCATCAGCTCGTCCTTGCTGTCGTGATCGGCCTGATGGCGTTCCCGGTCGTCGGGGCCGAGAACGCTGAAGCGGTCGAGCCTGGCGAGCAGCTCGTCATCTTCGTCTCGTCCGAGGATGAGAGCTCGGCCGCCACTGCTTTCGCCGAAGAGCATCTGCCGCGCTTGCGTGCTGCGGCAGCGGAGCTCGGGCTGGCCTCCCAAGTCGTCGACCTGGGCCGTGGAGCGCCGCCGGAAGTGACTCTGACACCGCTCATCGTTTACCAGGACGATCGTGGCCGGTCGCTCTTCCAGGCGCGGTATGCCGACACCGGCAAATTGCAGCATTTCATTCGTACCAGCCGCGCCATTCCGCCGACGGCTGCGGCGCAGCGCCGCAACAACGCCGCGGTCCTGAGCCAAGGGCGCGCCCGCACCGTGGCGCCGATCAAGCTCACGGCGCTCACCGGGTATCTTTCGGACGGTCACGACGCCGAAGCCTTCCATGCCCGAGCCGAGGCGGCGATCTTCGCCGGCTTCGAGCGTTTCGAGCAGTTGGCCGAGATCGAGGTCGGGGCGTCGAATCGGCTGTTCTATATGAACTTCCACCCTTATCGCTCGGCCGCAGGCGAGCTATTGATCAGTCTGGCTCTGTTCTCCCAGTTCAACTGCATCGAGCCGGTGTTCGAGCGCTTCGAGGCGCCGGTCTCGGGACCCTGGGAGGAAGCTGAGCAGGTGTTCGCCGAAGCTGCGGCGGTTCTGGAGGCCGAGGTCCTACGGCAGATTTCCAGCTCGCCGATCGGCGATGGTTTCCAGCCGGTACCGGCGGCAGTGCCGGTGGTCGCCTGGGGCGATCTGGGTCTGGCGCTGCCGCCGGCCCGTGCGCGTCGGGCCGACGAGCAACTGGCCGATATCGAGCTGCCGGTGCGCTGGCGCATCGAGGCGCCGGTGGCGGACGCCGGTCCGCGCCTCGTCTTCCGCTTCCCGGCACCCCTGGAGCGCTACTCCGGTGAAGTGCGGGATCTCTCGGGGGAGCTCATTCTGGCCGAGGATCGTTCGCTGGCTGGCGCCGGAGGCTGGCTCGAGGTGGCGACCGACTCGGTGACCATGGGGGAAACGACCCTCGATGAGGCGATCCACGAGAAGATGATCCGGGTGCTCGACTTCCCTGCGTCGCGCTTCGATCTCGAGAGCGTCGAAGATGGCACACCGCCGCTTACCTTCGGCCGGCCGGTGCCGATCGTGGCCCATGGCCGGTTCTCCCTCCTCGGTCTGACCATCCCGGTCGAAGTCAAGGGCGAAGTCGAGCCGATCATCGGTGCAGACGACGCGCCACGTCTGCAGGTCCGCGCGACTTACAGTATTCGCTTGTCGAAACCGTTCGGCATCGAAGGCCCGGACGGGCCGGCACCGGCCAATGACACCCTCGTCTTCCATCTGAACTTCACCATGCGCGAAGCGTAGTCCGCGCTTCGAGCCCGCAGGGTGGTCAGGTCGAACGTAAGACCTGGTCGCCCCTCTATAAAGCACATAAGGAGAGAAAGATGCTCCGCATTGGAAAACTGTCGTTCGCCGTTGCCCTGGCTACCGTGGCCTGCCTGGCCCTGCTGAGCCCGCAACTCGTCGCTGAGGACGCCGGCGCCCCGGGTGAGCTGTCGTTCAAGGCTCACAACGGCATGTACCGGGCCGAGGGTTCGTTCAAGAAATGGCATTTCACTGAGGTGAACATTCCGGACGGCAACCTCGAACAAGGGACCGTGGCATTCGAGATCGATCTCGTCTCAGTGTGGGAGAAAGCCGAGAAGCTAGCCGCGCATCTGCGCAACGCCGACTTCTTCGACGTCGACAAGTATGCCACTGCGACGGTGAAGATCGATCAGGTCAAGAAAACGGGCGATGGGGCCTACGAGGGCGTGGCCACGGTCGATCTCCATGGCCACACGGGCGAGGTGCCGGTGACCTTCGAAGTAGTGAACGAGTCGCCGCTCGAGATTCGCGGTACGGCGACCCTCAATCGCGTCGCTTTCGGCATTGGCCAGCCGTACGAAGAAGGCAACGATCGCTCGATCGTCGAGGACGTCGCGATCAGCCTCTCGGCCACCTTGAACTGAGGCTCACCGGGCAGCGGCTCAACGAAGGGGCGCCTCGCGGCGCCCCTTTCTCGTGGGTAGGACGTGACATCGCGCCGTGCTACGATGCCGCGCCAGACGAACCCGACAAGGAAGCAATCCATGAAATTCGACACCAAATGCGTCCGTGCGGCGATCGAGCCCGATCCGACCACTGGCTCGATCATTCCGCCGATCTATCAATCCGCGACCTTCGTCCTGCCCGAGATCGGTAAGGACCGCGGCTTCGATTACACCCGCAGCTCGAACCCCACCCGCCAGGTGCTCGAGCAGCAGATGGCGGAGCTCGAAGGAGTGCGTTTCGGCACCGCCTTCGCCAGCGGCATGAGCGCGGTGGACTCGGTGATGCGTCTGTTCCAGGCCGGTGATCACATCGTTTCGAGCGACGATGTCTACGGTGGCGTCAGTCGCCTGTTCAACCGCATCCTGACCCACTTCGGCATGACCTTCACCTTCGTCAACACCTCGAACCCGGAAGAGGTGGAAGAGGCGATTCGGCCCGAGACCAAGATGGTGTGGATCGAGACGCCGACCAATCCGTTGCTCAAGGTGACCGATGTCGAGGCGGTGGGCAAGATCGCCCACGACCACGGCCTGCTCTTCGGCGTCGATTCGACCTTCGCTACGCCCTACCACCTGCGCCCCGCCGAGTATGGTGCCGATATCGTCATGCACTCGACGACGAAGTACCTCTCGGGCCACAACCTGATCATCGGCGGCATGGTGCTCACCGATCGTGAAGACATCCAGGAACGGCTCAAGTTCGTTCAGAAATCAGTCGGCGCCGTGCCCAGTCCGTTCGATTGCTGGCTGGTCATGGAGGGCCTCAAGACTCTCAGTTTGCGGATGGCCCGTCATGCCGCTAACGGCATGCAAGTGGCCCAATACCTCGAGGCCCACCCCAAGGTCTCCAAGGTCACCTACCCTGGCCTCGCCAGCCACCCGCGCCACGAAGTGGCGGCGCGACAGATGGAGAACGGTTTCAGCGGCATGATCTCTTTCGAACTCGAAGGCGGTATCGACGCCGGCATCCAGCTGATGAACTCAGTCGAGCTCTGTGCCCTGGCCGAGAGTCTCGGCGCGGTCGAGACGATGATTACTCACCCGGCCTCGATGACCCACGTCGAAGTGCCGAAAGAAGAGCGCCTCGCCCGTGGCTTGAACGACGGTCTGGTTCGCCTGTCGGTGGGCATCGAGGACGTCGACGACATCCTGGAAGATCTGGAGAAGGCGCTGGCCGGACTGGCATGATCGAAGCGCTGTTCCATATCGGCAAGTTCCCCATCAGCCCCTTCGGGGTGCTGTTGGTCCTCAGCTTGTTCGCCGCCTATTGGCAGCTGCGCAAGACGATGCAGCATTTCGACATCGGAGACGAGGAAGATGCCAGCTCGATCATTTTCGCCGTCGGCTTCGTCGGCATCCTGTGCGGCAAGATTTACTACGCGATCCTGTTCGGCGACTGGCGGCTGATCTTCGACCGTGCCGGCATTGTCTGGTATGGCGCCTTCATCGGCGGCTTCGTGGCGCTGATGTGGACCCTGCATCGCCGTCAGTTACCGATCGCCCGGACCTTCGATGCGGCGGCGCCGGGCCTCGCTCTGGGCTATGGTATCGGTCGCATCGGTTGCTTCCTGGTCGGCGACGACTACGGCCGGCCGACCGACCTGCCCTGGGGGGTCAAGTTCAAGGTCGGCTTGCCGCGTACCACCGAAGTCAATCTGCGGCAGATCTTCGGCGTCGAGACGCCGCCCGAGCTGGTCGACGCCGAGGGCTGGGTGGCCGTCCACCCGACCCAACTGTACGAGACCGCCGCCGGTCTGGCTATCTGGGGTGTCTGCCTGTGGTTGCTACGCCGCGGTGGCATCAAGCCGGGGCATCTCTTCATCACCGTCGTCGTGCTGCTGAGCATCGAGCGCTTCCTGGTCGAGTTCATCCGGGTCAAGGACGATCGCTTCTTTGGTGACTTCACCCTGGCGCAGCTGATCAGTGTCGCGGTGGTCTTGATCTCTCTGACCGTCGCCTGGCGTCGCCGACACATCGAGGCCTGAACCAAGGCGACGGACACATCGGGCGGAGGGCGGTTCCCTTAGAGCGGGTGGGGTTCCCGTATAATCGCCTGGGGACCGATTCCGCCCTGTTCAGATCCCGGAGGCCTTCATGCAAAAGCCCGTCAGCACCTCGAGCCTGTCTCTGCTGCAGATCGCTGCGCTGCTCGTGAGCCTGGTGGCCGCTCCGCTCGTCGCCCAGGAAGCCGAGACCGAAGCGCCTTCGAGCGAGCCGCCGCTCGAAGACGTCTTCGTCGACACGCTCGACGTCAACATCGTCAATGTGGACGTCTACGTGACCGACAAGAAGGGCAATCGGATCACTGGCTTGCAAAAGGATGACTTTGAGCTCCTGGTCAATCGCAAGCCGATCACGGTGACCAACTTCTACGCCGTCGAAGGCGGCGTGGCGCGCAACCAGAAGGGCAAAGAGTTGGCGCCGGACGAATCGCTGGATCCGCGGCTGCGAGCCGATCCCAATCGCCGCCGGGTGCCGGAGGATCAGCGCCTGCACCTGATCGTCTACATCGACAATCTGAACCTGCGTCCCTTCACCCGCAACCGCGCGCTGCGCTACGTGCGCACCTTTCTCAACAATCGGTTGCGACCCGGTGACGAGGTGATGCTGGTCACCTACGAGCGCTCGCTCAACATCCGGCACCGCTTCACCAGTGATCCCGAGATCATCAGCTCGGCGCTCTACGACGTCGAGGTCATGTCGGGTATGGGGACCCACGCCGATGCTGATCGACGCGACATTCTGCGCGACATCTACGAGGCCGACAGCATCCGCGAGATCCGCGGCCGGGCGACCCAATACGCCGAGTCCCTGTTCAGCGACATGCGCTTCACCATCGATGCGGCGAAAGATCTGGTCGATACCTTGGCCGGCTTGCCCGGACGCAAGGCGATTCTCTACATCTCCGATGGCCTGCCGATGCGCGCCGGCGACGACATCTTCCATGCCCTGGACGACAATTTCACCGGCACGGGGGACAACGTCCTGATGGACGGCTTGCGTTACGACCTATCGCGCCAGTTCCAAGAGCTCACCGCCCGCGCCAACACCCACCGGGTGACGTTCTACACCCTCGACGCTGCCGGACTGCGCACTTACAGTTACCTCGACGCGTCGAACAGCACGATTGGCGGTGGCTCGAAGATCGATCAGGTTCACTTCACCAACATCCAGAGCTCCCTCCGCATGCTGGCCAACGAGACCGGCGGCATGGTGCTGCTCAACACCAACAACTACGAGCCCCTGCTCGATCGCGTGGCACAGGACTTCGATACCTACTATTCCCTCGGCTTCAGCCCGTCGGCGGCCGAGTCGGGGCGCTACCACCGGCTGAAAGTCAACATCAAGGGGCGCAAGGGCCTTGTGGTCCGGACCCGGGACGGTTATCGCGACAAGCCGGTTTCGACCCGTATGTCGGAAGGAACGCTGGCTGCCCTCCACTATGGGTATCAGAACAACTCGCTGGGTATCGAGATCGAAGTCGGCGACGAGCGCAAGCACAATAGTGGCCGGTTCCTGGTCGACGTCAAGGTGCGGATCCCGATCGGTAAGCTCAGCTTCCTGCCGCAACAAGAGATGCAGCGGGGCCGGGTACGGCTTTTCATCGGGGCGAAAGACTCTGAAGGTGGTCTGGCGCCGGTGCAGGACGTGCCGGTGCCGATCGACATTCCTCAGAACGAATTCGAGCGGGCCCAAGAGCAGTTCTACGAGTACAGCATGACACTCTTGATGCGTGAGGGACGGCAGGTGGTGGCGGTCGGCGTGCGAGATGAGATCGGCGCAGTCAATGGCTTCGCTACCCGCGGCGTACAGATCGGAGGCACGCGGCGCAGCCGATAGTCGGCCGCCGGCGAGACCTGAGGAAGACGATGGACCAACCACGCGACAGTTGGCGAGACACGGTTCGCGCCGTGGGCGAAGCCTTGATTGACCTCCTGCGGGCGGAAGC
>JBCCGX010000136.1:0-13293 GCA_039029035.1 Acidobacteriota bacterium
AGCCCGCCGGTGGGATTCGGGACGATCGCTCGGATCCGGTTGCTCGGCAGGCTCTGGGGGTCCTCCGGGTCATGGCGATAGTTGACGAAGTCGTCGCTGGCGTGCTGCCAGCGGCTCAGCCCGCCGCCTTCGGTGCCGATCCAGAGGTCGCCGGACGGGTCTTCGTAGAGCGCTTGGATCGAGCTGTCAGGCAGGCTCGCCGGATCCTTGGGGTCGTGGCGGTAGATCGTGAAGCGGTGGCCGTCGTAGCGATTGAGCCCCTCCTGGGTCCCCAGCCACATGAAGCCGTCGCGGCTCTGGAGGATGGCGATGACCGAGCTCTGCGACAGTCCTTCGGCCGGGGTGATGCGGTCGAATCGCAAGTTGCGAGGCTGGGCCTCCAGCCCTTCGGCTCCAGCCAGGAGCCAGGCGCAGAGCAGCAGGCAGAGGGCTTTCGGATGGCGGGGAATCGTTCTCATGCAGACTGGATCTCGCGCGACGCGCGGCCGTCGAGCCAGGCGGAAGCGGAGGCTGGCGTTTTGCCAGCAGGCGGGTAGCAGCTTATTGTGGTCGACTTCAGTAGATCCTTTGAAGGTTACAGACGAAATAACGAGAGCCGATCCGGGGACTGCGGATCCGGCTCTCTGGTGAAGGGCCGTTGAGGGACCGCCTGTTCGGTCTACTGAGGAGTCACCCAGGGGTTGATTGCGATCGGCTCGGTGTTGGTGTCTTTACCTGCTGGGCTCGAGTCGGTCCATGGGTTGACGTCGGTCCACGGGTTGACGTCGGTCCACGGGTTGACGCTCGGTGTGTAGGTGCCGTCCCAGGGCTGACCGAACCCCTGGATGAAGAACTGTTCGCTGACCGGATCCCAGGCGGCGAAGCCGACATAGTGCTCGAGACCGGCGATATCGGCGTCGATATCGAAGCCCGGGTTGCCGCAGCCCAACTCGGTGCTGGCGACGGCGGTACGGGCGTCGATCAGGCCTGCGCCTTGCTGGAACGGGCTGTATGCCGGTGCGCCCGCCGTGTCCGTGGCCGCCCGGGCGGTCGACAGCAGACGGCATTTGACGTCGTCGGGAGTGAGCGAGGGATCGGCTTCGAGCATCAATGCGACGACGCCCGAGACGACGGCGGTGGCGGGTGATGTCCCCGACATCTCGAAGTAGGGGAAATCGGCCTGTGCCTGGGGATAGAGGATGCCGCGCAGGCTGTTCCACGAGGTCATACCCAGGATGTGACCGCCGGGAGCGACGAGATCAGGCTTGAGAAAGCGGTCGAGGGTCGGCCCGGCGGCCGAGAAGGAGGTCAGGAAGTCGTCGCTGCCGTCGGCCGGGGTGAAGTTGTCCGACAGAGCGCCGACGGTGATCACGTAGGGGTTGTTGCCGGGCACACCGACGGTCATCGGATCGGGACCACCGTTCCCGGCGGCGGCAACGACGACGATGCCGGCCTGCCAGGCCGCCATCACCGCCTGATTCAACGGATCCTCCCAGTAGAACGAGGAGGCCGGGCCGCTGAAAGCCAGGTTGAGTACGCTGATGCCGTAAGACGCCTGGTAGTCGACCGCGAATTGCACGGCGCGGATAACGTCAGCGTAGGTGCCATCGCCCTTGCTGTCGAAGGCTCGGATCGTGACCAGGTCGGCGCCGGGAGCGACGCCGTTGTAGTCACCCGCCTCGGTTTGCTTGGCGCTCAGTGCGACGCTGGTGACGTGGCCTCCGTGGCCGTTCCAATCTTGCTCGAGCGGTGGGTTGTCGGGGCCGAAGTCGTTGCTGTCGAGTAAGACATCGGCGATGGCATCGTATTGCGCCAGATAGCGCCACTGGCGGGCAGCGTTGTAGTGGATCGTATCCGAGACCCGGGAGTTGCCGGTGTCGACGATGGCGATGGTGATGCCGGCACCGGTGAGCCCCTGGTCATGTAGCAGGTCGGCATTCACCCGTGTGGGGTAGTCGGTCGGGAGCACCGGGAAGCCGTCGTCGAGGACAGTCGACGGGTACTCGGCAGAGCAGCCTTCGGCGAACTCCAGCCACAAGGTGTAGTCGCCGGCATCCTGGCTCACCTTGTCTTGGAATTTGAACTCCAGCGTCGCGCTCTCGCCGCTATCCAGCCGGCGATGGGACGCCGAGCCCATCCAGCCGGATTCGATGGTGGTCGAGGTCGGCTGTCGGCGCTTGTTGAAGATCTTTTTCGAACCGAGCTTGATGTCCTTCAGCTCGTCGTTGGCCGAAGGCCAGGAGAGGTCGATACGGTCGAGTTTGATGGTAACGCTGCCGGTGTTGGTGATCGTCCAGGCAACCTTCTTGTTGCTGAAGGTCGGATCGCCTTCGATTGCCACGCCGGTTCCCGAACCCGTACTGCTGATCATCACGGATCGATTCGGGTGGATTCGCAAGGTGTCGATCCGGGCCAACGCGTCGTGCTGCTCGGTAGAGAGCCGCGCGGCCACCGCATCGATGATACGGAGCTCGTGGGTCAGCTCGCCGCCCACGGCTCGTACGTATTGGGCGGTGGTGCCGACGTCCTCGCCTTGCACGATGAAGGTGAGATTTCGGCTTTTGACCGAGGCAGTCGAGGCCGGAGAACCGTTGACGGCAAGGCCAACAGCGGTGATTGCCAAGATTAAGGTCAGCGATTTAAGAGATCTAAGAAACGTCACGAGTGAGTCCTCAAAGAGAAATGAAAATGGAAGTCGAGGCAAAGAGACTTCCTCCCCTCAAGGTAGGTCAGCGCAGGGTGTTCAGCGAAGTCGGTCTTTAGGAGGGCGGT
This sequence comes from Acidobacteriota bacterium, assembly GCA_039029035.1. Lineage (GTDB taxonomy): Bacteria > Acidobacteriota > Thermoanaerobaculia > Multivoradales > J023 > JAAELT01. Next base: position 2,752 of record JBCCGX010000136.1, read on the forward strand.
CTTTACGAGTCGTTGTTACGCAGTCAGTTCTTACTCGGGGGCGACCCAGGGATTGACCGAGATCGGCTCGGTCGTGTCTTTACCCAGCGGGCCGGCGTCGGTCCACGGGTTGACGTCGGTCCATGGGTTGACGTCGGTCCACGGGTTGACGTCGGTCCATGGGTTGACGTCGGTCCATGGGTTGACGTCGGTCCACGGGTTGACGTCGGTCCACGGGTTGACGTCGAGATCGGTCCATGGGTTGACGTCGGTCCACGGGTTGACGCTCGGCGTGTAGGTGCCGTCCCAGGGATGTCCATAACCTGGGATGAAGAAGACCTCGGTGACCGGATTCCAAGCAGCCTGGCCACTGTAGTGCTCGGTGTCGGCAACATCGGCGTCGATGTCGAGGCCCGGATTGCCGCAGCCCGAGGCGCTACTGGTGACGGCGCCGCGGACCTCGAGCAGGCCAGCGCCCTGCTGGAAGGGGGTGTAGGCCGGATCGCCTGCCGAATCGATCGCAGCCATGGCGCTGCCCAGCAAGCGGCACTTGACATCATCGGGGGTCAGCGAGGGGTCGTTCTCGAGCATCAAGGCGACGACACCGCTGACGATCGCGGTGGCTGGCGAGGTGCCTGACATCTCGAAGTAGGGGAAATCAGCCTGTGCCTCGGGGTGGAGGATACCAAGCAGGCTGGTCCACGAGGTGGCGCCGAGGATGTGGCCGCCCGGGGCGACGAGCTCGGGCTTGAGGAAGCGGTCGAGGGTCGGGCCGGCAGCCGAAAACGACGTCAGAAAGTCGTCACTGCCGTCGGCCGGAGTGAAGTTGTCTGACATCGCGCCGACCGTGATGACATAGGGATTGTTGCCCGGTACGCCGATGGTCAGTGGATCCGGCCCGCCGTTGCCGGCCGCGGCGACGACGACGATGCCAGCTTGCCAGGCGGCCATCACCGCTTGGTTCAGTGGATCATCCCAGTAAAAGGAATAGGCCGAGCCGCTGAAGGCCAGGTTGAGCACGCTGATGCCGTAAGCGGCCTGGTAGTCGACGGCGAATTGAATGCCTCGAATGGCATCGGCATAGGTGCCGTCGCCCTTGGCGTCGAAGGCTCGGATGGTAACCAGATCGGCCCCCGGCGCGACGCCGTTGTACTTGCCGGCTGGCGTTTGCTTAGCACTGAGCGCGACGCTGGCGACATGGCCGCCGTGCCCGTGCTTGTCTTGTTCTTCCGGTGGATCGTCTGGTCCGAAGTCGTTGGTGTCGAGTAGCACGTCGGCGACGGCGTCGTATTGGGCGAGGTAGCGCCAATCGAGATTGGCGTTGTAGTGGATCGTGTCCGAGACCCGGGAGTTACCGGTGTCGACGAAGGCGATGGTGACGCCGGCGCCGGTGATGCCCTCGTCGTGGATCACGTCAGCGTTGATTCGACTGGCGAAGTCTGTCTCGAGCACCGGGAAGCCGTCATCGAGCACACTCGGCTGGTATTCGGCCGAGCAGCCCTGAGTGAAAGCGACGCTCAAGGTGTAACCGATCATGCTGGTGACCGGAGTTTCCTGGAACCTGAACTTCAGCTTCTTCATCCGGTGCTTCTTGATTTTGCGGTCGGCCCGGCGGCCGGTCCAACCGGAGTCGATCGTCACCGCAGACGGTGACTCGGCAGTGCTATAAATCTCGTTGCCACCCAGCTTGACCTTCTTGAGCTTGCCGTTCGCTGCCGGCCAGCCCAGTGAAATGCTGTCGATCGTGATCTTGTTGGACGATCCGTTGCTGATCTTCCAGATGACTCTTTTGCCCACGATCTCGGGTGCGCCATAGATCCCGGCGATGCACTCGGTGGTATCGGAATCGGAGTCGCTATCGGAATCGGAGTCGCTATCGGAATCGGAGTCCGAACCGCTGCCACCTCCACTGGTCTTCAGAGCTCGGTTCTCGTGCAGACGAATACCGTCGAGCGCCATGAGCTCGGCGCGTTGGGTGGCGGTGAGCTCGGCAGCGACCGCGTCAATGATGTGGAGGTCATGTGTCACCACGCCTCCGGCATTGTCTACCAAAGCGGCGACACGGTCTGCGCTCTCGCCCTGGATGATGAATGAGTTGGTCGGCTCCATAGCGCTCTGCGCTGCGGCGAACAGGATCCATCCAGCCGCAGCCATTGACAGAATTACCGAGACCGCTAAGCGATCACCGATTCCTCGGACTCTTCGATTCAGCGACATGGAAAAAAACTCCTCAAATGAATTTTGATACAGCTCTGAATAAATGTTTCTTTGCAGTTTCTGTGCCAGGTTTGGTGTTTTGGCCTGGTTGATTCTAGGTGTCTGATAAAAAATGACTTGTGCGACCGTTGGTGAGACTTTTGGTCGGCCTGGGAAAGCGACAACCCCTGGTTTTTTGGTTGTTTCTTCGGGGTACCTGGGAAGAATTCCATGGCCTGAGGGTTTTGTGTAGGAATTGTCTGATAGAAAGGTTTTAATCGCTGACATGACGGTCAGCATGACGGTACCGAGTGCCGCCTATACGGGCCGGTCGGGTGGGAACAAAGTGGGCAGTCGGGGCGTCCAAGTGCCAAGAAAATAGGCACTTTGGCAAAAAGTGGCACCCCGATCGACGTTGGTTGTTAGGGCGCTAAGCGGAAGGTCGTCGGAGAGCTGCAGGGTAGGTTCGAGTCGTCGAGGAAGGCCGCCACGGTCCATTCGCCGTAGAGTGAGCTGGAGACGATCGGCGTACCGGCGACCGGCCACGGAACGGTGATGAGTTGTTCCGTGTCGATGCCGCCGAGAGACTCGGTTGTTCGGATCGGTAGGGGCCGGGGAAAGCCTGGCACTCGGCGGCTGGCCCCCCGGCGGCCGGGGTCGGTGGCGATCGGGAGGGTCACCTCTTGGAAGAGATGGCCCTTGGGGGTGGAGAGTCGCAAGCGCAGGAGGTGGTCGCCTTCCAACGCTTGGGTGAAGTGGATCTGGAAGTCGAGGTCCAAGATGTTAGTGGCAGTGAAGGTCGATGCTGTCGGCTCGCCACCTTGCCAGGCCGAGAGGTCGCCCGCTTCGAAGCCGTCGGCGAACACGATCTGCGGCGAGCCGACGCGAATTTCCTCGCATAGTCCGGTGAGGGTCTTGGCGTCGGCCGGAGTCGTGGCGGAGGCCGGGGTTGTGGCTGCCGAGCCACTCGCTGCTCGCGTCTGCTGCGGCTGTGGCGCCGAGCCGATCAACGGTACTTCGACCGCATAGAGCCGCCCGGCGTCGGTGCCGACGTAGGCGATGCCGTCGCCGACGTCGAGAGCCGGGCTGCCGATCGCTGCGTCGCCGCCACCGAGGGTGATGGCCGAGGCCTGGGGTGTCGCGGTGGTGAGATCGAGCTGGTGGAGCTGGCCGTCGCTACCACCGACCCAGACGTGGGGCGACGTGATCGATACCAGCGGTATCGAAGGACTCGGGATAGTCGGGACGGACCAATCGAGGCTGGCGCTCGCGCCGTTGTCGAGAATCGACCACACCGTGCTATTGCTCGAGAAGAGGAGCTCCGATGTGCCGAAGCGCGGCGCGACGAAGCCCTTGATCGGGCCGTCACCGGCTGCAAAGGGGGCGCCCCAGAGATCGACGCCGGTCACGGCATCCAGCGCGTGGACCTCGCCTGCGTTGGTGCCGACGTAGACCCGACCCTGATGCAGGATCGGGCTACCGTCGATATCGCCAAGGGCGCGGGACCACAGCAGGCTGGCGCTGGTGTTGTCGAAGCTCAGGCACCAGAGGGTGTGGGTGCTGCCGCCGGTCTTGGCACGACTGGCGAAGTAGACCCGCTGATTGAAGAAGTCGACCGAGGCGCCGCCGGCAATGATGCCGAGGGCGCTGCTGCCGCCGCCGTTGTCGAAGGTCCAGGCGATCGAGCCGTCGGCCAGATGGAGGCCATGGAAGGCGCTGTTGCCGGCGGCGTGGCGGGTGCCGACCAGGATCAGGTCGTGGGCACCGCCGAAAGCGGTGAAGAGTCCGGCGGGGGAGGCCTGCACCAGTCCGCCGAGATCCGGGCTGGCCCAGATTTGCTGGCCGTCGTCCGCGTTCACCGCGTAGACCCGATGGTCCTGGGAGCCGAGAAAAGCCACCTTGGCCGCGCCGCCCAGGGGGATCGGCACGATCGGCGGTCGGGCCTGGGCCGGGCCATTCATCGCCATGGGCTGCCAGCCTGTCGGCCAGCTGCCACCCGTGGCGCCGGTCTCCATCGAGTGGAGCACCCGGTCGTTGGCGACACCGTAGACCGAGCCGATGCCCGGCGGGGCCAGCGCCGAAGCACCGGTGGAATAAGCCCATTTGACCGAGCCCGAGGTGTCGAAGGGACGGGCTGTAACGTGGCGCGCGGCCGAGAAGACCCCGGCACCGTTGTCGACGAAGGCGGTGTAGTAGTAGGTCGTGCCGTTGCTCAAACCGGAGTGGGTCGCCCGGTCGCCGTTGCCCGCCGTGCCGGCGCGATCGGCCAGGAAGATGCCGTCGCTCGGGCTGGTGGGGAAGGTGTCGGTGCGGTAGCGGATCAGGGTCGAGTCGTAGTTCACCGAGTCGGGATTGAACCACTCGATCTCGGTCTCACCGTCGCGGGCGGTGGCGGTGAGAAAGGTCACCGCATCCGGTGCGGCGTTGCAGGAGCTCGGCAGCGTCGCTTCGATACGCACATTGTCGATCACCCACCCCTGGTCAGCGCTGGTGAAGCTGTCCGCGCCGTGGTTCCAGGTAAGCCAGATGCGCTGGCCGGCAAAGGCGGTGAGATCGAAGGTGGCCGGAATGCAGCCGATCGAATCCGCCACATAGGCTGGAGCACCGGGCCAGGGGTGGCAGAAGAAGGAGGTGTTGATCACGCTGCCGGGGTAGCCGCCGACCGGTGTCAGCGGGGTGAAGTTGGGCCAGTTGTCGGCACTGATCAGCAGCCGGCCGCCGTCCCAATCCGAGCTCGTCGACTCGAAGTCGTAGTCATGGTCGAAGCGCAGAGTGATCGAGGTCGCTGACGCGGGCAGCAGCAGGCCGCCGTCGGTGAACGGGGCACCGGTGGAGGGCGGCAGGCCGAGGATCACCGAGCCGTCGCCGTTCGTGCTGTAGGTCGGTGAAGACGCAGTGTTGTTGGAGGCCAGAGCGTTGCCGCTGCAGAAGCCGGTCTCCGGCCGATACCAGTCGTTGGCGTAGGTCGGAGGACCACCGCCGGCGGGCGGCGGCGCACAGGTGCCGCTGGCGTAGGGGTTGTTGCTGACGGCGCCGAAGGTCCACAGGTCGCTTGGGATCTGGCTGCCGTCGAAGTCGTCGGCAAAGAGCAGCACCGTGCCGTCGCCGCCGGCGGTGCCGCGGAGCTCTAGGGTGTTGGCGTCGACGTTACCGCTGCGGCACGGTCCGGCACCGCCGTCTTCGGCGTCTTCGGCGCGTACGATGTAGTGGTACTCGGTGCCGCTGACGAGGGCGGTGTCGTCGTAGGCCTCGGTGGTGACGCACGATGCCAGCAGGTTGGCCGGGCCGGGGGTGAAGCCCGCCGTCGTCGAGCGGTAGACGTTGTAGACCGGCGGCCCGCCGGGGCAATGGGTGGTGGCCGCCGGCCAGCTGAGGCGCAGGCCGCAAGCGCCGCCGGCATCGGTCGGGGCGACCGCGGTGAGGCCGTCGAAGCTCGGCGCCAGGGTACAGTCGCCGCCGGCCAGCGCCGAGGCTTCGGGCGAGTCAGCCGACTCGCAGCCCGGGCTGTTGACCGCCGTGACGACGTAGTAGTGGGTCGAGCCGCCGGAGACCGTCGTGTCGCTGAAGCTCGGCGTGACCAGACCCGAGGCGATCCGCTGGTAGGGGCCGCCCGGGGTGGTGGCGCGATAGACACGGTAGGTGTCGGCGGCGACCGGGCCCCAGGTGAGGTCGATACGGTTGGCCCCGATCGGGGTAGCACTGAGGCCCGACGGTGTGGCAGGCGTCGCACAGGGTGCAGCCAGAACCCCCGAGATCACCAGGGCATAGGGTTGCACGGTGGTGCCGGCGAGGCCGTTGCCGGGCACGCTCCAGCCGCCGACGTCGACCGTCCAGTTGCCGACCTCGGGGGTGCTGATCGTGGTCTGCTCGACGTTGTTGGTGCGGTCGGCGACGCCGACGGTCCGATCGACCCCGTTGGGAAAATAGGGCGTGCCGGAGGGCGAGACCACGGCCAGGTCGAGATCGTTGACCAGCTTGGCGCCGGCGCCGAGGGCGGCGTGGGGGTCGGTCCACACCAGCGTGATGACGAGCGGATCGGCGCTCGAAGCGACCGGGAGGGTGTAGTTGTCGATCTGGCCGGTGGTGAGGCCAGGGGCAATGTCGTGGATCTCCATCTCCCGCGCCGGATCCTGGCCGTGGCCCGAGCCCGGGAAGAGGGCGGCTTCGAGATCCACCCGACCGTAGCCTTCGGCATGGTTCGGTAGGTCGCCGCCATCCCAGGCGGGCGGGACTTCCCGGGTCGGACCGACGCCGTACTGGCCGGGTGCCACATCCCAGGCGCCGTTCAACAGGGTGGCCTTGATCAGTGCCGCCGACGGATCAAAGCCGTCTGCCGGCACGGGGATCGGTTGGGTGATGCGGCTGCCTTCGGCGTGCCAGCCCTCGGTGTAGTACTGGCGGGTCAGCAAGGAGGCGCCGGCCGCCAGAGGGTTGGCCATCGAAGTGCCGCCGAGGGTGATGTAGTAGGGACGCAGCGCCGCAGGCACCGAGCAGATCCCCCATTGTTGGTAGCTCTGGAAACGATCCGTCCGGGTGGAGGTGACGGCGATGCCGGGCGCCACCACGTCGGGCTTGATGCGGCCATCGTCGGTCGGGCCGCGGGACGAGAAGGCGCCGAGGCCCGAGGCGTTGTCGGCCATCAAATCGGGGAACAGGGGCGCGGCCGAGAAGTTGAAGCTGTTGAACCAGCCCCAGGTGCGTTGCTCGATGCCATCGGACGAAACACAGTCACCGGCCGGGGCTTCGAAGATGAAGTCCGGGCGGTAGTTCTCCGTCGCGCCGACGGTGATGCTGTTCTTGGCCGTGCCCGGCGCGCCGATGGCGTCAGCGTCGATGATGCCGTCGATCGGGCTGGTGTCGGACGAACGGTTGCCGGCAGTGTAGTGGATCACCATGTTGGGGTGATCCCAGGTGAACTCGTCGACTTCCTGCGAGTCGGAGCTGTAGGCGCCGAACAAGGGGGTGCCCCAGGAGTTGGAGTGCACTCGGGCGCCGTCGTCGTAGGCCGGCTGAAAGAGGCTGTTGAGGTCGGCCGGGATACCGCCGAGACCGCCCGCCGGATCGAGCAGGGATTGGAACACCAGCTGCGCCTTGGGGGCCGTGCCGGCGTAGCTCGAAGCCGGGAAGCTGTTGCTCGCCGGATCCGCCCCGGAGCGCACCCCGTTGCCGACCAGGGAGCCGGCGACGTGGGTGCCATGACCGCCGTTCAAGGTCTGGTTGTCGTCCCAGGTGGCGCGGCCAAGAGCGTAGGCTCGGATTACCCGTAGCGGATTACTGGCCGAGCCCTGTTGCCCGAAGTCATGGTGCAGTGTGGCGAAATCGCCGGTCGACAGGCCGGTGTCGGAGACCGCCGCGATCTGACCTTCGCCGCGCAGGCCGCGGGCCCAGACGTCTTCGACATCCATCATCGGTCCGGCGGCGCCGTTGCGGGCGGTCGCCACCGCGTCGGAGGATCGTGCGACGTTGTTGTGCAGCTCATAGCCCGCGAAGCGCTCGACCCACAGGCAGCCAGGCAGCGCTGCCAGTCGCCGGGCGTCGAGTGCTCTACCGGTGGCGCGAAGCTTGAAGCCCCGTGGCCGCTGAACCGCGTCGAGCACCGTGAGGCCGGCGGCGGAGACCGCCGTCGTCAGAGCGTCGGAACTATCGAAGGCGGCCGACTCGAACAGAGCGGTGAAGCGCAGGGGCTGGCTCGGGTGGGTCTCGATCAGGTAGTCGAGCTTGGAGTCGACTCGCCATGCCGGCTGGTAGAGACCGAGCCAGGCGACTTCCGGCCGAGCAGCCAAGGTCGAGACCTGCTGAGCGGTCAGCTCGGCCAGGTAGGCATACTGAGGCACATAGCCGTGAATCGCGATCCCTAGATTCCTGAGGGTGGCGTGCAGAGCCAGCTGCATCTTGGGGCCGGCGGCCTGCACCACAAAGAGCTCCGCCGCGGCGTTGGCAAAGGGTTGGCGGACGAGCTCCTGGGGGAACGACGCCAGATCGGGCATGCGGAAACTGCGGTCGCCTTGCCCGTTGTCGTCGACCAGCGCATCGGTGGCGAAGCGGATCGCCGCCAGATCGATCCAACGCTGGCTGGCTGGCTCGCCAGTCGACTTGGGAGACGCTACGAAGCGTTGCGAGAAAGGGTAGGTGCTGCGCCAATCGCCCGGAATGGTGATGACTTGCACAGTCCCCACGCCGGAGCTCGTCTCGCTCTCGGGGCTCGAGCTGTCGGGTCGCTCGCTGCCCAGAGCGGCAGCGCCGGAACCCATCGCCAAGACGAGGCTTACCGGTAGAGCCTGGGACAGCGCAGCACGACACGAGCGGCGACCCACGCCGCGACAGCGATCAATCCATGAGGCGAACCGTTGCATCAATCTTAGCGCCCGGAAAGCCTAGCAAGGGTCCCGCTACGACATCGGACGGGCGCAACCCGCGAATCGAGATTTGGACTCGGGCGAAGAATTCCCGAGACCATGGCAAATTCGAAGGACCAGTCTGTCGATTCTGTCTTACAGAGAAGATTACGGGTTCGACTCGTCGAGGACGCCGCGCAGATTCCAGTCCTGGGGCTGGCGCCCCAGGCTAAGGGATACCGCCCCTTTGGAGCTGGGCGGAGCATCTCCTCGCCCTCGGGGACGTGCTGGTCACGGATTCAGATATCCCAAAGAGCGCAGCATTTCCTCGTCTTCGGGTGAGATGGCGGCGGGCTCGGGATCCTCGGCGGCTGTAACCGATTGTTGCAGGGCGCGCTCGAGCCGCAGGGCCAGGGTGGCCTGCAGTAGGCGCCGCTGGGGTGCCAGGTCTTGCGTCTCGCCGGGATCGGTCACGAGGTCGAAGAGCTGGAAGCCGCCGGGGTCCCAGCTCGCCGGCTCGCGGGCCAGGAGTTTGAAGCGTGGCGTGCGCACGCCGTAAAGCACCCCTGCCTCGTGCGCCGAGCGCAGCACCACCAGGTGATCAGCTGCCGCTACGGTTGGCGGCGCTAGCAGATCCGTGCCTTGGGCCCCAACCGGCGTCGGGCGATCGAGCCGAGCCAGGATCGTCGGCACCACGTCCCCGAGGCTTGCCAGGCGTTCGAGATCGGCCCCTTCGGGGCGCTCGTCGGCGGGCAGGCGGAGGATGAGGGGTACGTGCAGCATCTCTTGGTGGATGGTGTCGTTGTGGCCCAAGAAGCCGTGCTCATCGAACGCTTCGCCGTGGTCCGAGGTGAGGACGAAGAGTGTGTTGTCCCAACGGCCCAGACGTTTCAGGGTCTCGATCAGCCGGCCGACCCAATAGTCGGCCATGTGCAAGTTGCCGTCGTAGAGTGCGATGAGCTCCTGCAGGTCGGCCTCGTCGAGCTCGATTTCGCGAGCGAAGATCGATTGCACGAAGCGCTGCTCGCCGATCACCGGTCCGGCGTAGTCGGGATCGCCGAAGAGGTCGAAGGCCGGGTCGGGGTCATAGGGTTCGTGGGGCGGTACGTAGTGCAACAACAGGAAGAGCGGGCGCTCGTCGAGTTGTTCGAGCCGGTCGATCGCCAGGCGGGTGAGGAACTCAGGGTGGGTGCGATCGCGCCCCGAGGTCAGACGCCAGATCTCCAGGAACTCGTCGAAGCCCTGGTCCGAGCCGGTGAGGCGCGAGCTGTTCGGATTGCCGGTGATGCCCAGGGTCCGGTAACCGACTTGCGACAGCACCTCGGCCAGGGTGTCGACCCGGTCGGCGAGCTGCAGGCCGTGGGCGACGACGCCGTGCTGTGGGAACGACAAGCCGGCCAGGAGATTGGGCATTGAGCAGGCGGTGTAAGGGCATTCCGCCAGGACGTCGCGGAAGACCAGCGACCGATCGGCCAGGCGGTCGATCTCCGGGCTGGTGTCGCGCGAGTAGCCATAGGCGCCGAAGTGGTCGGCCCGTGCCGCATCGAGGACCACCAGGACGATGTCCGGGCGCTCGGAGGGCGTCGACCTGGCACCGCCCGTGACGGTTTGCGGCGTATCTGGGGTCGCAGTGCTGGTCTCGAGCCGAGGAAAAATGAGATCGATGTGGCCGCGTCGGGGGAGGTCGACGTCGAAGACGAGCGTGATGTCGCGACCGCGGTGGTCAGCGAGGTCGATCCGTTGGCGACCATCGGTGGCGAGGAAGGCAGTCTCCTCGTTGCCTTCGATGGTCACGAGACTAGCGCGCACCCGGGCGCCACGGCCCTTAGTCTCGACCGAGACCGACAGCGCCTCGGCGTCGCGCGGCACTGCGAGGGGTACCAGGTAGGATCCGGAAGCCGTCAGCCGCAGGGCGTCGCGCCGGGCCAGAATCGCCGGCGGTTCGCCGGCGGCACGGGCTTGCCGTGGGCTTTGCCCCGGTGCCAGCAGGCCGATCTCTTCGATCGCCAGGGCGAGGGGCCGCTCGTCGACC